>CAYUNZ010000129.1:0-7508 GCA_964446205.1 uncultured Desulfohalobiaceae bacterium
TTGAAAACTTGTTATTTCCATATCCGGAAATCAAAAATTTCCGGATGGGAACTAAAAAATAAACATCCTATATTAATGCATGATCCTGACATTGTCTTTTGGTCAAAATCTGCAAAAAATGCATACCTAATAACATTATAAAAAGTCAAATATGAGTTGATTTTTATACAAATAATATATAGATTTGAGTAATTGATGTAGCAAATAGCATTAATGACCTTTTGCATGAGCTGATAAATAAAACGGTGAATAATATACCCTTGAATAGTTACTCATCTTTTTAAATAACCCTAAATAAAGAGGAGATATGGGACTCTTCAATTGGTTTGTGACTTGTATCGTATTTTTCTTGATGCTCATCTCCGCCAGTCACGCCCTTCTCTACAAACGCGACCCCAAGGCCTCTTGGGCCTGGATCATAACCTGTATATTATTACCCCCTTTGGGGCCTATCCTCTACTTCCTGTTGGGAATAAATCGAGTTCGGACAAAAGCCAAAAAATTAAAGGGGTATTGGCCTTTCTTTTCATCTCAAGAAGCATTAGACAAAGACACAGTCCACGTAGAAATCCCTCAAGACTCTCCCACCACCTTTCTCATCCCCAATGAACTGAAACAGATTGCCCAAATCTCTCAGGCCATTACCAACCGTCCCTTACTTAAAAAAAATAGTATCGATATCCTGAAAAACGGAGAACAAGCCTATCCGGCTATGCTTGAAGCCATTGATAATGCTAGACAACGAGTTTTCTTGACCTCATATATCTTTAAAACCAACAAGATAGGACATGAATTTATTCATTCTTTGATCAAGGCCAAAAAACGTGGTGTGGACGTAAGAGTCCTGGTTGATGGAGTTGGCGAATTTTATTCACTGCCCAGGGTTGGCAGATATCTAAAAAAGGAGTCTGTACCCTTTGCCCGATTTCTCCCTTTAAAACTAGATTCTTCCTTTTCACTTATCAACTTGCGTAATCACAGAAAAATCCTTGTTATAGACGGATATCAAGGTTTTACAGGTGGGATGAATATCGGTACCCGTCATTTGGCTCATAATGTTCGCAATCCTAGACGCATACAAGATATGCATTTCCGTCTCAACGGACCGATAGTCCACCAAATGGAGCAGGTATTCTTAGAAGACTGGGCCTTTAGTACAGGGGAATACGAACAAATTTTGAGCCCTGTACCTGAAGGAACGGGCCAGGCACTTTGCCGAACAATCACGGTTGGACCAAATCAGGATCTTAACAAATTGGGCATGATCATGATCGGGGCCGCTTCACTGGCTCACAAAAAGCTGACAATAGTTACCCCTTACTTCCTTCCCTCCAAGGAACTGATCGGGGCCCTTCAATCAGCAGCATTACGGGGAGTTTCAGTCAATATTGTCCTCCCTGCTAAGAACAACCTCCCTTATGTTCAATGGGCTACAGAAAATATGCTGTGGGAACTACTGCAATACGGAGTGAATATATACTATCAACCTCCTCCATTTGCCCATACCAAACTTTTTTTGGTGGACGAACTTTATGCCCATATCGGTTCTGCTAATATCGACCCACGTAGTCTAAGACTCAATTTCGAAATGATGGTCGAGGTCTATGAACATAGCTTTGTTCATACCCTTTGCCAACATGTAAACAGCATTATAAACCGCTCCAGAAAAATTTCCCTCCATGAAATTGATGCCCGGTCCTTCCTGATACGAACCCGAGATTCAATATGCTGGCTTTTTTCACCATACTTATGAACCCTAGAGAGATTATAGATAAATGGAGCTCTTGCTCTTATAGCCCTCCTTTATACCTGATCGCAATTTTTCATATCCCCACACTTATGAATATTTAAACTAAGTATTGACATATTCTAACCAATAATGATAAGTTTGTTATTAACAACTAACTGTAAAATTTACTAAAACACTCTTAAGGGCTGATCTCTATAGCTTAATTACTGCTTTATCTTTTTATATAAATTTTTAATAAAGGAGAATGGTCAAATGAAATCGAGAAATTTTTACTGTATCATGTTATGTTCCTTGTGTATACTGATGTTGTTTGGATGCGGACAAGAAATAACAGAAACAACAAAAGAATCACAAAACAAAACTGAAAAAGTAGCCAAACAGAGCCAAAAAACACAAAATGCTTCCAAAAATTATGTTCAGGAGCAAAAACGTGAACTAGAGTCAACTATTGAGAACAAAGTAAATAATATTAATTCGCAAATAGAGGGTTTAAGATCTGATATCAAAGATCAATCAAAGGATTTACAAGAAATTAAGACCCAGTTCAAGGATCTAGAGAAAAAACAAGAAGAACTCAGACAAACATTTCAAGAATTTCAAAAAAATAGTAAAGAAATGAAGAACAAGATCTATGATGAACTGAAAAAAAACATGAAAGAGTTACAACAAGTATATAAACAGTTTGGTAAGACTCTCAAACATTAAGGGATATAACCCCAATAACCCCAAAAAAATCGGATTTTAAAGCCCCCCTAAGAAAGCATTGCGAGTTTTTTGAATAGACAAAAAAACTCGCAATGCCCCAAAATACTGTAATGGATTTTGAAGTATAGAGCTTGTGGGAATAGGGAAAATTACATTTGCCGTAACTATTTAGTCCTTTGCGACTAATTGAAAAAGGGTCTTTCTTTTTCACAAGACTAAACTAATACCATTTGCCTAGAAGCACATCCGTCTCGTATGGGCAATCAAAGAGCAGTCATGGCTGCTAACTGATTCAGGACTCCCCTTCCTTATAAGCTGACTTCATGTACTCGCTAGCTTTCCAGACCCTCTCCTGGTACTGTTGCTCCTTATCATTTGTCAGTCGATATCTGTGTACATCGCTCTTGGAGCTGATCACTGAACCCGCTGGAATCATTAAATAAGAAGGTATAGTAGCTCGCATGACTATCGCACCTATGCCCATCCAGACATAGTCCTCCAAGGTAGCACTGTAAATCACCGTGTTCAAGGCCATAAAACAGCCCTCGCCAATAGTACAAGGACCATGTATGGTTACCCCATGGGCGACACTACTTTTGTGGCCTATGGTTACCGAAGAACCACCTTGAGAGTGTATGATTACCCCGTCCTGTATATTGACCTTGGATTCAATCACAACTGGCTGAACGTTCCCATCGCTGCCAGGTTCGTCAGCTCGAATAATGGCCAGCGGACCTACAAAGACCTCTTCATGTATTTGAACATTGCCAATAATTAAAGCAGACGGATCAATATAGGCCGATGGATGTATAACAGGGTAATCTCCTTTGGGATTCTTCCGAAGATTGTCATTAATGCTCATAACTTGACACCTCTTTTTTTTACTGGCTTAACTGATTTAATAATACTATAAAAACTTCATCTGGCCAACCGTCTGAATGTAAAATCCTTAATTGAGCTTAAAATTAACAAAAAGGTTTATCCTAAAAAAACAGGACCGCACAATCCTCAATTATCACTATCCATTGCTTACTTGCGCGGTTTCATATAACAGCTACTGAACATTCACTTCCACATAGTCCCACCAGCTCAAGTCAGGTATAGTATCCACATTATTATCTACAGCAAAGACAACATAATTCTTGCCTCTGGAAAGTGTTGGATCCGGAATAGGCAATAGAGAAACATCTACTAGTGGCCATGCAATTAATCTCTCAATACCATCCACCCAATCGACTTGGGGTTCTATAACCAGTGATTTAATCTCTCCTAAATTATTGATTGTAGCCAACCACCAATCAGAATTCTGACTTTCTCGGCTGCCTGGCTTTAAACTTATAGTAACTGAAATTGTGTCAGATGGTTTGACTGTTAAAGGACCATTAAGACCATTGACCTGAATATCAGGAATAGGATCCTGAGAAATTAGTTCTCCTTCTGTTTGGATTACTTGGGTAATTCTAGGTAAAGAAAAGAAATCTTCACTATCTCTAGCGTGGATTTCAACCTTATAAGTTCCCTGTTTAACAAATTTATTATAGCTTCCGGTATAGGTCCCATCTCCGTCTGGATCGATTAATTCAACTGTATCCAGGTTTGTTACAGCTTCACCTGTATATGTTCTCTCATAATCCGGTGGGATGATTATGGCCCAGACTCGATTCAGTTCATTGAGGGCTCTTATGTCCTTGGCCCACAAAGTTGCAGCCTCTTGTCCAGAAAGGATCTTTCTCGCGATTACTGTACCTATTCTGGGTGGACCAGACGCAGCAACTCGGCCACGCCCGATCAGAAAATCGCTGACAATCTCTACATCTTCTTCTGTCTCTTGAGCATCTCCATTGGCATCCAAGATGGGAGTCTGGGAATTTTCAATCATACCTGTTGCTACCTGGTAACTATCGTAAAGTTTGGCGTTTCCAAACACTGAAGACCAGAACTGGTAACCAAAGGACATAACGCCTTCTTCCATAAACCAGGTCTCTTCATCTGGACCGGAACTGGTAATTACAATTCGTTCCCCGTCAGTTGGTGTAGTCATATGAGGCAAAAAGCTTCCGGAATAACAAGCATCATAGATAAGGATAATCTTACCGGGTATAGAGGAATGGAGATTGTCCAGCCAGCAATCAAGATCAGCAGCATTTATAACCTCCCCTTGATTGGCCTGAAAAGTCCCTTGGCCTCCATGATCAATCAAGTAAATGATAAGCTCACTGGCATCCTTGGCAGCCCAGTCCTGAATAGCTGAAGAAAGGGTACTCGTGGTACATATATTGTTGACATCATTATTCCCATCTCCATCTACATCAATGAGATCATGGGGACTGAGATATCTAATATTATCTTTAGAATAGCCTTGAGCCAACAAGGCAAGATAAGCCCAATTAGAGCACTTTTTGGCAGCAGAACTTAGGCGATCCTTAAGACTACCACCGGAAGCAATGATAGCCTTCTTATGTCGCTGAACCTCATGCTCGGTTGAATTCATAAAAGAGAGCGCTCCATTCAGTTGATCAGCTTCTGAATCGTCAAAGACTCGAATGTTATAATCCCCAGCTATGTCAGGACCTACTAAAGTCAGTTTTAATTCAGTCGAGTCCTTAGCAACAATATTGGTAAGCATTTTTGGAATCGGAACAATGCTAAGTCCGGCTTTCCCATCTGCTACATAAGCAATATGATTTGCTAATTTGAGTCCATATGCGCTACCGGGTGTATCCACCCAGCCTATGATGGTCGGTTCTGATGCTGTGCTTACGTCTATTACCTGTACACCGTTTGTACCATCCGACATATAAACAGTATTGTCCTCAACTATGAAATCGCCGGTGTTTCCAGGAGTTGTTACAGAACCGGTTATAGTAGGCTTTTTGGGTTCGCTAACATCTATAATTATTAAGCCATTGTCATTTGGATTATTAACCGCAAGATTTTCAGTTGTTAAATAAGCCATTTCTTCTACTACTTTAATCTCAACTAAATTATCCTGGATATCTAATGAACCAAGTCTTATCGGATCTTCCGGTTTGCTTATGTCTATTATTTGAAGTCCGTTAAAATCAGCTACATATGCAATATGATCTTTTACCGCAATATCCATTGCCCCGTCAAAGGAATTTAGTGTCTTTATAATTTTTGAATTTTTAGGATTGCTTATATCAATTAATTGAAGACCACTTGTATAATCAGCCACATAAGCAATATCGTCTTCTACAGACACATCATATGCATATCCTGGTGTATCAATCGCACAAACCTTACTTAGATATTCTGAGTTACTTATATCAATTATCTGAAGACCGCTTCTTCCTGAGGCTACATAGGCAGTTTGTCCTTTAATTTTAAGATTATAGGCTGTATCAAATGCATTAAATGAACCTATAAAACAAGGGTCTGATAAATTCTGCACACTTATAGCATGAAGGCCACTGACTCTATCAGCTAAATATACTGTCTGACCCAACAATTCAATATCAGTTGCTTCCCCTTGTGTATCCAATGAACCAATTGTGGCTGGATTAGAAGGTTTACTAATATCCAATAAAACAAGTGAGTTGTCAAAAGAATTCACAACATAAGCTAACTTATCAACTACATTAACAGATTCCGACCTACCCAGGGTATCTGTTGAACCAATAATTTTAATATCTTCTGTATCATGAACATCTATAACATGAAGACCACTATTTCCGGTAGTTAAGTAAGCGAGCTTATCCACTACAACCAGATCATGTACATTTACATTATCAATTCCTTCAATTGATCCGATAATTTTCGGGTCAGAAGGAAGGCTGACATCCACAACTTGAAGAACATTTTTATATGTGGTTACATAAGCAGTCTTATCAATTACCTCAATGTCGTTAGCAAACCCTAACTCCTTTTTAGAACCTATTATAATCGGATTTGAAGGGTTACTGATATCTACTGCTTGAAGACCATTTTTACCAACCACAAAAGCATACTGATCCATTATATCGACCTCTTTAATCAAACCTGAGGTCTTTACAGAACCCAAAATTATTGGTTTTGAAGGATCACTTACATCTATGCTTAAAAAACGGCCATGGTTTAAGGTAACATACGCTATTTGATCCACTACTATAATATCATTACCATTGCCTGATACCTTTAAAGTTCCTATAGGTATAGGATTTGAAGGAATACTGATATCTATGATCTCTAAGATCCCATCACTTACAGTAACATAGACATACTGATTTTTTACTGTGATACTATGTGCACTACCCTGTGTCTCTACTGAAGTAATTATTTCCGGACTCTCCGGGCTACTTATATCTATAACTTGAAGACCACTTTGACCAGCAGCTACATAAGCAAATGGCTTGACTACTTTCACATCTGAACCTGTCCCCGGGAGATCAATAGAGCCAACAATGTTCTTAACATTGCTCGTATCTAAGGAGATAGAAACCTTGGTATCTTTATTAAAATCCTTGCCTTTAATAGATACTGACATCTCTTTCTCAACCTGGCCGACATTTGGATAAACTGATTCAATGGATAAATCTGCCATAGCCTTATTAGCTAATACTAAAAATATCAAAAGACATGATAGAGAGCATAAAATTTGCGACAGATAAAATAATAAATATCTGATAGTTGATTGAGACATTGGTTTTCTCCCTTATTTGCACATCCTTTTTTTTAAATAGCACTTCTATTATATCTTCAACATTTTCAGATATAGGCTAATCATGTCAAACCGTTTATATAAAAAAAGAACCGAAATAAGTTCTCCAACTTACTCCGGTTTAAAGTATAAATTCAGTCAATATCAAAGATTGAAACTAGATAGAAAACTACCCTATTCATAGGGCCAGTAGTGGGCAAGCATCCAAAAGAAAAAGCAAAAACCATTTCCTGCATTTTCTTCAAAAAAAGCCGGCGAGGCGACTTGAACGCCCGACCTACTGATTACGAATCAGTTGCTCTACCGACTGAGCTACGCCGGCTTATGTCTGTAAAATCTTATATGACAAGGGTTATGGTCTCGTCAAGTATAAATCAGAATATGCAATTTCAAGGC
>CAYUNZ010000130.1:0-7508 GCA_964446205.1 uncultured Desulfohalobiaceae bacterium
CAGGCCACGGGACAAGACCGGCAATCGATCGAAAAGATCATTCAGGATCAACTAATGATCCTGCAAAAGCGAGACAAGGATAGTCATTGTCCTGAATCAATGACTCAGATGTCGACAAAAATGCCGGACCAACAAAAGAAACCAGAGAAAAAAAACCAGCGAGTGGTCAGGGCAGAAGAGTTTCGCTCGCTCAATCTCAAACAAAGCGGCCTTTTGACGGAAGAACAAAAAGGCTTTGTCCAGGATTTGATCCAGCGCTATGTCCATCTTACCCCGACTTCAAAGTCGATGACTCAGGATTCACGTCCGGTCCTGGCTGATTGGAAAAATACGCTTTCATATTGGAGCCAACTAAAGGAAGCCAAATACCCGATTATTTCTTCGCAGTCCAAGGGTCCCAGGATCTGGGATGTTGATGGCAATGAATACATTGATGTGGCCATGGGCATGGGCGTGCACTTCTTAGGCCATACACCTTTGGCGATCAAAGAGTCATTAGAGGGCCAGTTGAACGAGGGCATGGAGGTTGGCACCCAATGTGATTTGACCGGAGAGGTTGCCCGTATGATAACCGAGCTGACCGGCAACCAACGGGTGACCTTTTGCAACACCGGTTCCGAAGCGGTCATGGTCTGTCTGCGCCTGGCTAGAGCAGTCAGCCAGAGGGACAAGATTGTTATATTCAAAGGTTCCTACCATGGGATTTTTGATGGCGTGTTGGCCATGAACGAGGGCGGAGAGCAAATACCGATTGGCCTGGGTACGCCGCAAGGCATGATCCAGGATGTAATTGTCCTGGAATACGATAGTCCTGATTCGCTTCAGTTTATTCAGGAACATGCCGATGAATTGGCCGGTGTCTTGGTAGAACCTGTCCAGAGCCGCAATCCCGATCTGCAACCGCAAAATTTTTTGAAAAAACTGCGCCGGATTACCAGCCAGGAAGATATTGCCCTGATCTTCGACGAGATGATCAACGGATTTCGTATCCATCCCGGGGGTGCCCAGCATTGGTTTGGTGTGCAAGCCGATATCTGCGCATACGGAAAGATAGTCGGCGGCGGATTACCCATTGGGGTCGTAGCCGGCAAGTCCAAGTATATGGATTACATCGATGGAGGCGTCTGGGACTATGGTGACCAATCCCGTCCCAGTTCGGCCATGATCTTTTTTGGCGGTACCTTTGCTCGTAATCCAATGACCATGGCCTCGGCTTATGCCGCCTTGCTGGAGTTAAAACAACAAGGGCCAGCCTTGCAGAAAGCGGTCAACCGGCGCACCCGGCATTTCTGCGATCGTCTTAATTACTGGCTGGAACAAGAACAGGTCCCTATGCGAGTGCAGTCTTTCGCTTCGCAGTGGCGGCTGGTCCCAGTGGGCAACAGCCAACGTCAGTCCCTTGAGATGGAACTGCTCTTTTTGCAATTAATGATCAAGGGCGTTTACACCTGGGAGAGACGGATATGCTTTTTTTCGGCGGCCCATGGCCAGGAAGAAGTTGATTATGTCCTGGAGAGCATCAAAGAAAGTATTCTGGAGCTGCGCCAGCATGGTTTCCCCTTTGCCATGGACAGTAGTGAAATGCCGAGAAGATTTGTTTCTCCTACCTCCATACAGAGACGTCTCTACGCTCTATGTCAACGCTCGGGCGGCGAGAAGCCGTACCATTTGCCCTACGCCTATTGGGTGGATGGTCCGCTGGATGTGGACAGGCTGGAAGAATGCATGCAGGAAATCATCCTGCGCCACGAGACGCTGCGAACCAGTTTCCATGAGCTGGATGGTGATGTGGTCCTGCGCCTTGATCCCCAACCGCGCTTTTTGATTGAGCGCTATGAAGCAGAGGAAGGTGAGATTTCAGAGATAGTCGAGCACTTTATTCGTCCCTTTGATCTAAAGACAGCTCCTTTATTGCGTATGGCTGTAATTAAGGTTGGGCCGCAGCGGCATGTACTCCTTAGTGATGCCCACCATATAGTCATTGACGGTTTATCGTTTAATTATGTGGTCAGAGACTTGATCGATCTTTACGAAGGCCGGAGTCCCCAACCAGTCAAACACACTTTTCTGGAATGTGCGGCCTTGCTGGAGAATAGTTGGCAGGCCAGGCAAGAGGAGTTGGATGCATTCTGGGATCAAGAATTACAAGGTCCCTTACCCACACTTAAATTGCCCAGCGATTTTCCCCGGCCGAAAGAACCGGTTTATGAAGGAGATCATCTCTATTCCAGGATCGAATCCGAATCCTTATATATGCTGAAAGAGTTAGCCGGGCAAAGGGGTGTTTCCTTGTATATGCTCATGGTGGCCGCGTACACGGCTTTTCTCCACCGATTGACCGGACAGGAGGATATCCTTGTTGGCACACCGGTGGCGGGTCGGGATTGCCCTGAAGCCCAGGAAGCGGTCGGGATGTTTGTAAATACCACAGTATTGCGCAGTTATCCCAAGGCAAAGATACCCTTTGGCTCCTTTCTGGAGGAAGTCAAAGACACCTGTACCAGGGTTTACGATCACCAGGACTATCCTTTCGAGCGCATGGCCGATCGCTACAACACAGGCCGACCGCAGAACCGCAATGCCATCTTTGATACAACTTTGACCTATGAAAATGGCAACGATCGAATCTTTCAGATGCAAGATCTGAATTTCAGCCAGTATCCCATCCACGATCGGGCTTCGATGTTTGACTTTCGTCTGGAGGTGATCGAGGAAAAGGACGTTCTTCATTTGGACTTCCAATACAATACCCACTTGTTTGCCAGGGAGACGATTGAGAGATGGATCACCTACTTCAATAGACTATTATTGGAGATTGTCCGCGATTTTTCATCTCCGATAGGGACAATAGACATCTTACCAGAGAGTGAAAAAGAGTGGTTAAAAAAATGTAACCAAACAAGGACCGCCTATCCCCAAGATAGTACCATTGTGGATTTGTTCATGGAACAGGCAGGAAAGACAGCTGACCGCCCGGCTGTTGTTTTTGAAGACAGCCGCCTTACTTATCAGGAGCTGGATCGCCGCTCCAACCAAATCGCCCAGGCCTTGCAGGCAGAATGTTCGATCTCGCCCGGTGATAAGGTCGGTGTCTTCCTTGAGCGTTCAGAGTGGGTGATCTGTGCCTTTTTATCCATATTAAAGACCGGCGGTGTATATGTCCCTCTGGATACCGAATATCCGAGGGACCGATTGGATTTTATGATCCGGGACAGCGATTGTTCTGTTGTTTTGACCCAACAAGGCCTGAGTCCTTTATTGCCTGAGGATGTTCAGGTCAGGGCCAAGGATATTCAATCATTTTCAGCATATAAGTGCACGGCAGTACAGGCGGCCATCCCTGTGGATCATCCAGCCTATGTCATCTATACATCCGGTTCCACAGGGCAGCCGAAAGGATGCCTGGTCACGCACCAAAATGTGGTTCGCCTGATAAAAAATAATGATCATGATTTTGATTTCGACCAGACAGATGTCTGGTCAGGCCTGCATTCCTTTTGTTTCGATTTTTCGGTCTGGGAAATGTACGGGGCACTACTTTATGGCGGATGCCTGGCAATAGCCAAGAAGAAGACGATACAGGACCCCAACCGCTTGCTGCAGTTTTTGCGTAAACATAGGGTGACCGTGCTAAATCAAACACCGCCTTCATTTCAAAACCTTATGGATAGGGAATCCCGTGAATCGGAACATCATTTGGATGATCATTTGCGATATGTTATTTTCGGAGGGGATAGGCTCTCACCTTATTCTCTGAAACCATGGCTTGACCTGTATCCCCTTTCCAGAATCTCCCTGGTCAACATGTATGGCATAACGGAAACCACCGTACATGTCACCTTTTACCCTATTCTAGCAGAAGATATCCAGAGACCGAGCGGTCAGAGCCCGATTGGCCGGCCGATTCCCGAAACCCAGGTCTATGTTTGCAATGAAATGATGATGGAGCAACCTGTCGGGGTAATTGGCGAGATGTACATTGGGGGTTCTGGCGTCTGCCAGGGATATTTGAACCATCAGAGATTAACACTTGAAAAATTTGTCGATTCACCATGGGCAGAAGAAAAGCTCTACAGAAGCGGCGATCTGGCTCGTCGTCTACCTGACGGCAATCTTTTGTACCTGGGTCGAAACGACCAGCAGGTTCAAATAAAGGGGCATCGCATAGAACCAGATGAGATCCAGATTCATCTTCAGAATTATCCAGCTATCAAAAAGGCCCTGGTCATGGCCCGGGAAATCAGACAGGGCCATCCGGAACTTGTGGCCTATTGTACTGCGGAAAAATCGATTACAAGGCAACAGCTACGTAATTTTCTTGCCAAGAGCCTCCCTGCTTACATGATTCCTGCCTACTTTATTTTTATGGACGAATTCCCGCTTACCTCGAACGGAAAAATCGACCGTAAATCTTTACCCGAGCCCAAGAAGGACGATATTGAGGATAAAACCGGATTTATTGCTCCAAGGGATGCCCTGGAAGAGACCATGGCGGCAATATGGAGCGATGTTTTGGGAATCGAACATGTCGGCGTGGAAGATAGTTACTTTGCTATAGGCGGCGATTCGATCAAGGCCATTCAAATCATCAGCCGATTGTACCAGTTAGGGCTCGAACTGGAGGTGCGACATATTCTTGAAGCCCAGACAATTGGTCGTCTGCGTCAATATGTCAAACAATCACAGACTTCTTCAATAGCCAAGAGCCACTTTGGGCTGGCAGAAGGAGAATTTCAAAGCTTACTTAGATATCTTGAAGTGAGCTCGGATGACATTGAAACCATTCTTCCTCTTTCGTCCATGCAGGAAGGGATCTTGTACCATTCCATCGCTGATCAGGATCCCAGCACTTATTTCGAACAATTTACGTATCGAATCCGGGGGGAACTTGATCTACAGGCTTTTGAACAAAGCTGGAATGAGTTGGCCAAACGGCACAGTGCCTTACGCACGGCTATCGTCTTTGAGCAAATCAAGGAACCGGTCCAGGTGGTTTTGCAGTCTCGCTTGGTACCGTTTTTTTATCAGGATTGGCGTCAAAAATCAGATCAGGAAAAAGAGAAAGAACTAAAAGATTTTCAGAAACAGGATCGGGCTTATGGGTTTGACCTGTCTCATGAACCTTTGATGCGGATTTCAGCTCTTCATATAAAAGACAATATCTATGAAATTGTCTGGAGCCATCATCACATTATTTTGGATGGATGGTCCATGAGCATCTTGATTGAAGAGTTTATCCAGATCTATAAAGACTTGCTGGCCGAAAGACAGCCTCAGCTTCCCTGTCCGCCTTCCTACTCTGACTATATTGAATGGCTTTTGAGTCAGGATAAAGAAGAAGATCTTGCCTATTGGGAACAATTTTTGCGCGGTTATGAAGCTTTGGTTTCTGTCCCCAAAACCAGACAAGAAAGCCAATCCCATACTTACCAATTAAAAGAGCATGTCTTCTATCTGGATTCTTCTGTGACTCAAAGATTACAGCAACTAGCTAGTGAAAACCAGGTTACGCTAAATACCATTTTGCAGACTGTTTGGGCCTGCCTTTTGGGAAAGATAAATGAGGCCAAAGACGTGGTCTTTGGGGTTGTTGTCTCAGGACGTCCGCCTCAGCTAGATGGTGTGGAAAGGATGGTCGGGCTGTTTCTACAATCCTTCCCCTTGCGGGTTAACTGGCAAGACAGGACAGAATTTTGTGATCTGCTCCAGCAAGTCCAAGGCAGCTTTTCCAAATGCCAGTCCCATTATGCCTGTTCCATGGCCGAAATCCTGTCACTTATCCCGCACAAATATGACTTGTTGGACCATTTGTTTGTGTTTGAAAATTATCCCATGACTGAAATTGATTGGAGTGAATCTCTGGGGTTCGAAATAGAAGATGTCCGGGGCTTTGAAAAGACCAATTACGACTTCGGCCTGGTTATTCATCCTGGGGATGAAATTGAGGTGAAATTCACCTTTAATGCCAATGCCCATACCTCCGAGCAAATTCAGGATCTAAAAAGGCAGTTCCAATCCTTTGTTCAACAGGTTTTAGGTCATAAGAAGACCACCATCAGCGATATCTCTATAGAGGAAATCCCACAAAAACAAAAGGTTATAGAAGAAATGGATCCGCTCTCCTGGTGGAGGCGGGATTTGACTGTCCTGGACTTGTTTGAAAATCAAGCCTCAAAGACCCCTGAGGCTATCGCTGTGGAGGATTCAAAAGGTCTCATGACCTATTCCCAATTGGATCAAGAGGCCAATGCCCTGGCTAATTCGCTTCATAAAGCCAATGTTGGCCGGGAATGTCCTGTTGGTATATATATGAGCAATTGCAGCAAATATGTGGTCAGCATGTTGGCTGTGCAAAAAGCCGGTGGCCTGTTTGTGCCTGTCGACCCGTCTACCCCGGGACAACGATTGAAGACCATCTTTCAAAAAATTGAAAATCCGGTCTGGATTACAAGAAGTCAGCATTTGCAAACCCTGCGCTCTTTGCTTGATGATTGGCAATCCAGTTTACAGCCAGAGGATATTTTCTGGTCCGATGAGTCGGATATGTGGCGGCATCTGTCCATGAAAAATGGGCAAAGGGAAACTTTGGTCCCCTTGACTCGAGCAAGCTTGGATGAGCGACCTGAACCTAAGGATAGCATGTATATCATGTTTACCTCCGGTTCGACTGGAGAGCCTAAGGCCATTCTCGGTGGACATGATGGCTTGTCCCATTTCATTCAATGGCAATCCCATGAGTTTGGGGTGGATGAATCAATTCGGACATCAAACCTGTCTCCTGTGATGTTCGATGTCAGTTTGCGCGACTTCTACCTTCCTTTGATAAGTGGTGGAAGGGTAGTCATTCCTGATCCAGAGACACGTTCGGATCTATCCCAACTAATAAACTGGCTGATCGAAAAAAAGATTTCATTGGTCCATATTGTCCCCAGTCTGTATCGTCTTTTACTAAATGAATTGGAAGCGGTTTTCTGGCCTAAAGGGTCTTTCCAAAATTTGGGCACAATACTTTTGGCTGGAGAAGCCGTGTATGAAAAAGATATCCAGCAAGGTCGTTCTTTGTTGGGCGATCATGTCGAGTTTGTAAACCTTTACGGTCCCTCGGAAACCATCCTGGCCAAGCTCTTTCATCGGGTCAACAATTTAAACCCAGAGGCCCGTCGAGGCGTGCCGCTAGGCAAGGCCATTGACGGAGCTCAAGCCTTTATAGTCAAAAACAATCAAGAAGCCAAGACAGGGGAAATAGGAGAGATATACATCCAAACCCCGTTTGCCTGCAAAGGCTATTATCGTGATCCGGAGAGGACAAAAGAATGTTTTGTCCCCCATCCTTTAGAGGAAGATTCAATCTATCCGGTCTATAAAACCGGAGACCTGGGACGCTTGACCGATGAAGGTCAGATTGAATTCATTGGTAGGGTCGATGGACAGGTCAAAATCAATGGGGTTCGGGTCGAGCTTGAGGAAGTGGACCGTGTTTTGGGCCTGGAATCCGGGATCGATCAATC
>CAYUNZ010000131.1:0-7466 GCA_964446205.1 uncultured Desulfohalobiaceae bacterium
TCAAAGGGATTATCTTTGTCCCATGGCAGATCTGTCTTATTAGCCACAGCCAGCAATTTTTCTTTTTCAATATTTAAGGCCAGGTTGACAGCCTCCTGGTCCTCTCCCTGAGACAGGTCAAAGACAAGACAGACAAGGTCTGACCTTTGAATAAGTTCCTGTCCTTGATCAAGTCCTTCCTGTTCGACCAAGTCAAACGTTTGCCGCAGCCCGGCTATATCAACCAGACGAACCGGCAAGCCGTTCAGATTGATCGTTTCTTCCAAAAAATCCCTGGTTGTACCGGGATAAGAGGTCACTATGGCCCTTTTTCGGCCAAGAATATGATTGAAGAGACTGGATTTGCCGACATTCACCTTACCGGCCAAGACAACCAGGGCCCCTTCCCGCCAGCAATTATAGCGCCTAAAATTAGCCAGAAGCTCTTCAATCGAGGTCTTGACCTCTTGTACCTCTGAGCCAAGCCTCTGTCTGGAGCCCGAATCTTCCTCCTCTTCAGGGAAGTCGTTAAATAGGCATAGCTGAGCCCTCACATTTGTCAACCTATCCTTGCAATAGGAGACGACCTGTCCGAGTCCTCCCTGTAATTTTGTCCCGGCTATTTGAATACCGACCTGGCTCTTGGCCGAAACCATTTCAGCTACAGACTCGGCCTGACTCAAATCAAGACGGCCGTTCAAAAAGGCTCTCAAGGTGAATTCACCGGGATTGGCGGTCTGAGCCCCAGCATTAAGTACTTCTAGAAGTACTTGTTGGACTACAGCTGGTCCTCCATGGCAATTGATCTCTATTACATCTTCACCGGTATATGAACCTGGTTTGGGCATATAACTGACAAGGGTTTCATCCAGGACAGCCCCATGAAGATCACAAATCCAACCATGATGGAGGATATAAGGCTTTGGCCCCTTAAAGTCCCTCCTGGCTGATCGAAAGAGTCTTCTGACAATGTCTAAAGCCTGGGGTCCGCTCAAGCGTACAATACCCACCCCTCCCTGACCAAGAGGAGTAGCTATGGCGGCTATGGTTCTTAGGAATAAATCTTTTGTCACATCTGACATTAATGATATATATGAATTACTCTTCTTCAGCCTGTTTAGACTGTTTTGTCTGTTTGCCTTTCCTTTTACTGACTATAAGAACCCGCTTTAATGAGCCCTCTCCTTTGCTTTTGGTCAAGATATCAGTATCATTCTGCAGAGCCATATGGACAAGCCTTCGATGATAAGAGCTCATTGGCTTTGTACTTTTAGCTTTGCCTGTCTCTTTGACCTTTTTGGCTAAAAAAAGTGCCTTTTGACGAATACTTTCGTCCTGCCTACCGCGATAACCACCTGCATCAAGTTGAATAAATACCTTATCCGACCATTGTTTATCGACTATTCTGTTTATGAGATATTCCAAGGCAGAAATAGTTTGACCCTCTTTACCAATAACCAGCCCTGAGTTGTCAGAATCCTCTAACAGCACATGTATCCTTTTCTCGTTGGTTTGGATCTCTATTTGCGGTTCCTGAACAATAGGTTCTAATAATCTATGAACAACATTACGAACCATCTCTTCCAAATCCTTATATTCATTTTTCGGACTAACTTCGACAATCGAATTTCTCCCTCCTAGACCGAAAATACCACTTGAGCCTGAATCAACTATTTCGATAAAAAGGTCTTCTCTCTCTTTTCCAAAAAAAGAACATGCTTTTTCAATGGCGGATTCAACATTCTTGGCTTCAAATTGTTTTACTTCATTCATACGTACTCCTCAAAACTCTTCTCCCAACAAAGCGCGAGTAGATGCTCCTTTAATTTTGCCATGAATATTTATTTAAGGCACATATTTTTCATCTAGTATACTTACTTAGCTTTATTTCCTCTTTTAAGACCTTTCTACTTGTATACCACTTTTGTATAGACAAGATTTCCTAACTAGCTTGAATTCAAAATAAATAACTGTCTTTATCTCTAGATCGAATACTAATATTCTTTATGAACTTTATTGATACAGATCTTTTATTAGGTAAGCCGAGCAAAAGATGTTTAATCTATATATTATGCCTTTCTGAGCATCAACCACTGTTGAAAGATGGATAAAACGTTGTTAGTAATAAAATAGATCACCAGACCAGAAGGAAAGTTCAAGAAAATAAATGTCAAGAAAATTGGCATAATCAGCATAATCTTGGCCTGCATTGGATCACCGGCAGTTGGTGATAGTTTCTGTTGTAGAAACATAGTCAATCCCATAAGTACAGGTGTGACATAGTAAGGATCTTTTGCAGATAGATCCGCCAACCAAAAATAGTCTGTAAAAGGGACATGTGATATAAAGGAGGCATGTCGCAACTCGGTGGCACCCAACAAGGCCTCATACAAACCAATAAATACAGGAATCTGCAATATCATTGGCAGGCATCCCCCTGCAGGATTTACCTTGTATGTCTTATACAGACGCATCAATTCCTGATTCATCTTCTGTCTATCATCTTTGTAATCCTCTTTGAGTTTTTTCATCATCGGCTGGAGCTTTTTCATTCTTTCCATAGACTTATAGCTTTTATGGGACAGGGGCCAAAAAAGAATCTTGATAACAATAGTCAATAAGATAATAGCTACACCATAATTGCCAACATATCTGTAAAAGAAGTTGAGCATCTCAATCAGGGGTTTGGAAATAATATCCAACCACCCATAGTGAATAGCTGCCTTAAGGTTGTTAGGGGCTTGAGCCAAATAGGATTTTATTTTTGGCCCTAGATAATAAACCAGAGAGAGCTGAGTCTCTGACTGAGGAGGAATTATAATTTTCTTTGCCAGAGAAACCTGATATATCTTGTCTTTATAACTTCCCTTAAAGTGCATATCCCCCTTGGGGATCATTGACAATAAAAAATAATTGCTGTCTATACCAGCCCATTTAATCAAACTGTCTGAACGTATTCCAAGCCTTAAGTCATCTGTATCATCTTCGGCCTTGAGACCTCCTGATGAATAGTAAATGACATTGGTCCGGTTGAAACGGCTCTCATTTTCCACTAGTTTGGGACTATCCATGGTTATGTCCAAGGAACCCTGAATCCTTTGTCCTTTTTGATTCAAGACAATCAAATCCTCATTAAATTTATAGGAATCTGCCTGAAAAGTTAGGTTCCGAATCACAGTCAGGCCTTCAAAATGACCGGTAAAAGAAATACTGCCTTGTTCAGAACCTTGAAGACGAAGGCTTTGTCCCTCTAATTCCCACTTCCCACGGTTCCAAGTGGGTTCTTGGTCCCAAACAATTCCTAAAGGAGCCTTATTCAAAGATCTTTCTGTAATCAAATCAATTGGTTTGGAGTCCTTCTTAATCGTTTCATCATATTTTTTCAGTAAAAAATGTTCCAGAATCCCACCGTGTGGATTTATTTCTGCCCTATAAAGAGGTGTATCAATGGTCACACTCTTCTTTGGTGTCGATTCATAGGTTTTATCTGACAAAGCCTGGTCAGTTTCCCTAGTTTCCGGGCTCACCCGCCTGATACTTTCTTTTTCTGTCTTTTTTGTAGGAACATCATGAATCTTTTCTTGTTTTGGCTGTACTTCCTGCTTGTTCATTTCAACCTGCTTATCCTTCTCCGGAGCAAAGAAAAAATTCCAGCCAAACAAGACCACAATTGTCAGGACCAATGCCAACAAGATTCGCCAGTTTTCAGTCATTATAGTTTCTCTTCTTTTTAGTCATAAGGCTATGAATCCGATTGAGAGCCTTTCTATTTTTTTAATCCAAGATCAACAAAATTACATAATTGAATATTTGAAATTAACAAATCATTTTTTTTCACTTATCCTTCAGGCCAAGTCCTATCACTCGTGAGTACAAAAACTCAGAGCTGTGCAATTGCTATATTAGCTACTTTACGTTGACCGAAGAATTAAGAACTAGAAGTAATTCCTTTTTTTCTTACTGTAAACAGTCAACATCTTAAACCGGAGACCTATAATACAAGCTTATAAAATCTATTGCCCAGGTCAAAAAAATTTATTCTTCAAAAGATTAGACGTTCACTCAAAATACTAGACATACAAATCACGGCAAAGGATCTAATCCTCCCTCTGAAAAAGGATGACACCTTAGTATTCTTCTCAAGGACAAATATAATCCCTTAAAAATACCATACTTTTCCAGTGCTTGTATCGCATATTCCGAACATGTAGGATAGAAACGGCAATGAGGAGGAAAAAGCGGAGACAAGAGGTATTTATAGACAATAATACATATTATCAAAGGCTTGTGCATAAGTATATATCAAAAAAATATTAAACAGTCGCATAAATTCATGAAATCAATTCTATTACAATGTGTTTATTTACTAGCTACAAGGCATATAGCTTATAAAGAATTGTCACTCTGAATTGTTTCAAAGACTGGGGTCAATTCCTTTTCTACTTGCCAGTAGGTAATACTGACTGGATTAAGACTCCGTTTTGCAATCACAACAAGATCAAGATCCTTGGTCAACAGTTGATGATGAAGACGATAAAATTCACGAATTAAGCGTTTAACACGGCTCCTCTTGACAGAATTACCCAATTTTTTACTAACAGCTACTCCCAGTCTCGCCCCCTGACCAAGTCTTGTAAAACGCGCAACAACCAAAATGACAAAATGCTTTGAATAAAAGCGTTTCCCATGTTCATAACAGTATTTGAATTGGGAGGTCTTACGAAGTCTTTTTTCTTTTGGATATGTGAAATTTGTCAATTGAATAAGCTTTATATAAGTACAATATCTTACGCACTGCTTAATTCCTATCGAATTTGCTATCTAAGCCAGGACATAATCATTGAGCATACTATTTTAATAGAGTTAGAAAAACATCCACAGACAAAGGACTAACCTGTCAGGAGACTGATAACCTTTTGCGTCCTTTAGCCCTTCTCCGTCTTAAAATATCTCGACCACCTTTTGTCCTTGATCGAACCAAAAAACCATGGGTTCTCCGACGACTCTTATTGCTTGGTTGAAAAGTCCTTTTCATAAACAAGACTCCTTAATCAAAATTTCTTTGCTAAATTATTTATTGAGAAAGCCATGTCTTACTCTGAAAGTTCTTTTCCGTCAAGAATCCCTATCTATCAGGCAGGGCAAATTTGTTCCAGACTCTAATGGGTCTTTGACCAGTAATTTACTGTTAATGTTAAAGATTAGCATGGGAAGAAGTTGACCGTTGACTGAAAAAATAAGATAAAGGTAACTGTTTAGCCGTTTTCAACTAATTGGAAAAGGGGCTTTCTTTGTCTCTTCATATCTCAATCAACTCTTGATAAGGAAGCAAAAACCTTAAAGACAAGTAGTAGAAACAAAAATAACTGACCAAAAATTAAAACAATATCTCTCATAAAAACAGCATATACCAAAACACAGCTTGCTCCAGCAAAGACTGCTGACAAATAAATTTTTCTTGCTAACCGACTCCTTTTATTACCTGTCCTGCCTTCCATTGTCCATAAAAGAAGCATAGGCATAAATTGTGTGATTAGACCAACCCCTAACAAGTAAGCAGTAAAACGTAACATAATAAATCAATCTCACTATATCACTTCAATCAGTTGACAAAAAATAATATATAGATTATATACTTTTCACTTGATGCGGGGTGGAGCAGTTTGGTAGCTCGTCGGGCTCATAACCCGAAGGTCCCTGGTTCAAATCCAGGCCCCGCTACCAAGTTTTTAGAAGTTTGTTTAGGTACAAGATAGGTATAAGATTTAGACCTAAGCAAATCTGGAACAAGTCATGTACAAAAGGCTAGGAACATCAGCCCCTGGCCTTCAAATTCAGCACCAGGTTTTGGCTTATCGTTTCTCAATGATTTCGGCCTTAATCTGGTTTTTTTTATAGAGCATTGTCTTTAAGTTGATTAATTCCTTGAGCTTTCCCCCATAGCATAGATCCAGACAAGATATAGTTGGTTGTATTGACTAGGTGAATGAATATATTCGCTTTATGTTTCAAGATATTCAACCTAAAGAAAAAATCTGTTATAAATTTTTTGAAAATCACTACTCACCCGTCCTGATGCGGTGCAAAAAGGGCCTTTGAGCAGGGTAAGCCTCATCAACTGGAACGGTATTATATCAAACCTTAAAGGGAATTGTACAATCTAAATTCCCAAACTGGAGGCAATCGGAGCAATCTAAGGAAGTAAGGCGGGCCAGACCGCAAACTTGGCTTCCTTTTGTCCGACACCGACTGCCCCTTTGAACATATACAAGGCATAGGACCAGTCCGGCTGCAAACCGCTGGAGGTTGAGGACCAATACACTTCCTGGACATCTTGAAAAGGGTGGCCCAAAGGCAAGGCAGGACTGGAGCTGGAGGCATCCACCAGGGATTCCAGCTCGTTGATATTCGGCAAATGCCAGGCCCGGCCGCTCTTGTGTCGTAAATCCTCAATCATATTTAAGGCCTGGGACCAGGTCGAGGCCTCTCCAACGTTGGCCTGCTTAGTCCAGACAAGGCCGGTCAGTCTGTCCAGGATACCGTCTTGAACTGACTTGAATCTCTGTTCAGGCCAGACCATGCCTGCCCTAACTTCTCCGTCTGCCCCACTGTCCTTGCAGTCCATGGCTTGGCCGTTCAGGTCAAAACATTGAACCTCCCCGGTCATAGGCAAAACCTCACTTTTGCCACGAACCGGCCAGACCAGGTAATCCCGATCCTTTCTCCCCCAAAACATACGGCTTCCTTCCAGGTGCCCATACCAAGCATAAGAAAGGTACATGGCAGAAGTAGTCGAGGTCCAGTACCAGGTCTGGACAACGTGTTGAAACGGATTGCCCCTGGGAAGACTAGGACGGCTAGTCCCATGATCCATTAAGCAGCGCAGCTCTCTTTTGTTGGGCAATCTCCAGTCCGTAAAACCAAGATAGGCCATGTGGTTGAGCCCTTGAATACTTTTTAGGGCTTCCGGCCAGGACATAGGAAATTCAAAGGGATTGGCTGAGAGGGTCCAAATCAGGCCGGTGAGTCGATCCAGCACCAAGTTCGAGTCAGTGATGCTGAAACGTGGGTCAGGCCAAGTCAGTCCAAGGCCTAGCTCAGCATCCTCGCCGCTGCCCAGGCAATCTCTTTTGCGGCCGAGCTGGTCAAAACATTTGGTCTGTCCAGTCTTAAGAATATGCTTCAACATGCTTTTATCCTAATCGAATTAATCGATAAGTCAAATAGGCATTGATACATGCTGAGTTCTTATTATAAATCATGTTAACGGCCATAGGCCGTGCAATCGGCCCACAACGAACAATGAAAACTCTCGATAACCTTCTAAAATTATTCTTATAAATTTTTATTCTTCTTTTCGTGTTTTTTCGTGTGTTTCGTGGGCTAAATTCTTTTCATGTTAACGGCCATCCAGCCCTTTTGAAAGGGCTGGACAACGAAGCATGAAAGAATAACTGAAGGTGATGAGGCTGGAGCCTCGTAACGAG
>CAYUNZ010000132.1:0-7457 GCA_964446205.1 uncultured Desulfohalobiaceae bacterium
GTTACTCCCTTATTTCAAAATCATTCTTCAACAATTGATCAAAGTAAGTAATTGTCTTCCCAAGCCCTTGCTCTAGCTCCACTAAAGGGTTCCAACCCAGCTCCCTTTTGGCCAAGTCAATATCAGGACTCCTCATCTTTGGGTCATCAGATGGCAGAGGCTGATAAACAAGCTCTGAACACGAACTAGAAATCCTGATCACGGTTTCAGCCAAATCGGCAATCGTAAACTCACAGGGATTTCCCAAATTCACCGGCCCGGAAAAATCACTACCTGAAGCCATCAACCTGATCAGGGCCTCGACCATATCATCCACATAACAAAAAGACCTGGTTTGTTGTCCATTACCATAGATCGTAATCGGCTCATTGCGCAGGGCCTGGATTATAAAGTTACTGACTACACGGCCATCAAAGGGGTGCATCCTTGGACCATAAGTATTGAATATCCTGGCCACTTTTATCGAAAGGCCGTGCTGACGGTAATAATCAAAGAATAAGGTCTCAGCACACCTCTTTCCTTCGTCATAACATGACCGGCGGCCTATTGGATTGACATTGCCCCAATAGGACTCAGACTGAGGGTGCATATTCGGGTCACCATAGACCTCGGATGTTGAGGCCTGCAAGATCTTGGCCTTTAGTCGCTTAGCCAGGCCAAGCATATTGATAGCCCCATTGACAGAAGTCTTGGTCGTCTGAACAGGATCATGCTGGTAATGGATAGGAGAAGCAGGACAGGCCAGATTGTAAATCTCATCAACCTCAATATAAAGGGGAAAAGTGACATCATGACGTAAAAACTCAAATTTCGGAGAATCCATCAGATGATAGATGTTACTTTTATTCCCGGTAAAGCAATTGTCAAGACATATAACCTCATGACCTTCCTGCAGGAGCCGTTCACATAGATGTGAACCAAGGAAGCCGGCCCCGCCGGTCACCAAAATCTTTTTGATAGAGAATCTCTTCATTGTGCTACACCCTTATGCTCATATTTCCAAATTGCAACTAATCAGACACAATCTATTATTTTAGAACTTGAAATCCTGAGCTGAATATGTTTTACTTAATCAAAACAACAGAGGATTGGACCAATGGGATTGAAAATAGGGCAATTTAGATAAAAAGACAAGATGTGATAAGGGATTTATTTGCTAACAGCTATTGGTTTTAGTTTAATTTGGCTCTAGCAAAATTGAGGCTGTGATTGGTTCTTGCTTATCTGTAAAAAACAAAAGCTGGGTAACTACACACTATGACAATATACAACTCATTAATCAATATCGTTGGCCAAGACTTTGTCTCTGACCAGAAAGAAGAACTGTATATTTATTCCAGAGATTCGGGAACAGAAAGACCTCGTCAAGTTGACTATGTTGTCCTGCCCAAGACAGTCGAAGAGGTTCAACAAGTATTAAAATTAGCCAACGAGAAAAAGGTGCCGATTACCCCAATGGGCGGCGGTTTCACACTAAACGGCCTGAGCCTGCCTACAAAAGGCGGCATTGTCCTGGATATGAAAAGGATGGACCAAATTCTAGAGATCAATGAACATAGTAGATATGCCCTTATTGAAGCCGGAGTTACTCAAGGGGCCCTGCTTTCCTATCTCACAAGACATCACCCCCATCTCCAACATTCTCAGCCTGATGCCCCACCTATTGCCACTATCGCCGGGAATATTGTAATCCACGGTCACGGCCATCTAAGTGTAGCCCATGGAGCCAACTCGGAAATGGTCAATGGCTTGGAAGTGGTTCTACCTACAGGTGAAGTTTGCAACCTGGGCTCTGGTGCATTAACCCCGTTTTGGTTTACCAGAGATCCGCTACCTGACCTTTTGGGTCTGTTTCTTGGCTGGAATGGAGCTACTGGGATTGTCACCAAGGTCTCTCTCCAACTCTTTCCAAAGCCTACATATAGGGATTTATTGACATTTTCCTCTAATGACTATGATCTGTTACCAGATTTCATTTCTGACCTTATCCACTTGAACATTTTGGAAAATTTATTCATCATGTCCCAAGAATGGTCCCCTTGGACCCGTGATATCCTTTATACCCCAATCATCTCAGCCCAAGACAAAGATGAATTTGAGTTGAAAAAAAGACTACTTAAAGATCTTTTGGGCAAATACAACGGTAAGGTCACTCTGATAGAAGGGAAAAATGACCAAAGAATGAGGGAATCCAGATTACCCGTACCTCCATTTAACATAGCCGCACAAGCGGATATAAAAAAGGGAGGTGGTTTTCAATATACAGGCGGGATATTACCGATAGAGAAAATCCCGGAAGCCTCTGTCAAAGCCAAGGAGATCGCCTATAAATATGGTCAACATTACATACTCGGCCATCAACTCCTCAAGGCTGGCCATGGAGTAATGTTTGGCATTACCTGGTGCTTAAATCGAGCTGATCAAGAGGATCTGGATACTGTAAGGAAGGCTATGGAGGACTCAAATAGATTGATATTAGATCTGGGCGGCGTGTTGTGGAAAGCTGAACAATCAACCCAGCAATTAATGATGGAAAAAATGGATCCTGTTACTTTGAATCTAATGAAAACAATGAAAAGGACCTTGGACCCGAACAATATTATGAACCCTGGAAATTGGTGTGATTAAATGTCCCTTGAAGATTATAAGAACATAATACACAGATGTTTTCGGTGTGGCTATTGTAAATTTACCAGTGATTTTTCCTATCTTGGTTTTAACTGCCCATTATACAACAAATATCGTTTTGAGACATATTCACCAGGTGGGATGTTATGGTTAACCTATGCCTCTTTAGTAAGATCGGAAATAGAGCCAAGCCATCATCTAACCAGGATCCTATATTCCTGTACTATGTGCCAGAACTGCGTTCAACAATGTAATTTCAAATTTCATGAATATATTGTAGACATGTTAAAAGCGGCCAAGGAAGAAATAGTAGACAAATACCCTGAACTTATCCCTTCAACAGTCGGCAACTTTTTGACCAATATATATGAGTTTGGTAACCCATACAGGCAATCGAAAAAGCAAAGAGACAAATGGGCTGAAGGTACTCAAACAAAAAAATATGAGAAGGGAGATCAATATCTATTTTATGTTGGTTGTGTTGGTTCCTATGACCCAACAGGACAGGATGTAGCCGTGGCCCTTAGTCAAATATTTTTAAAGGCCGGGATCTCCTTTGGTATTTTGGGTAACAGCGAGATTTGTGACGGAAATGAGTCCAATATGTTAGGAGAAATCGGCTTGTTTGAATTCTTGAGAGATAAAAACAGTCAGACATTCAGGGAGTTGGAAGTAAAAAAGATTATCACCTTGTCTCCCCATTCATATAATGCCTTCAAGAACTACTACCCTGATGAATTTGGAATCTTCCACTATACACAGATACTTCAGGACCTGATCAAAAAAGGTCGTTTGGAAATAGCCAACCAAAATCCGAAAAGAGTCACATACCATGATCCCTGCTTTCTGGGCAGGTATAACAATGAATACGAATCATCCAGAGCAATCTTGTCCGCTATCCCCGGAATTGAGTACCTGGAGATGGACAGAAACAGGGAGAACTCCTTTTGTTGCGGTGGTGGTGGCGGCAACTTCTATACCGATATGCTGGGTCCTGGCATAAACAGTCCCAGCAGAGTCAGGGTTAGAGAGGCTTATGAGACCGGAGCAAACATCTTGGCCGTTTCCTGTCCTATTTGCAAGCTAATGCTTGAAGAGGCAACCAAAACGGAAAAACTGGAAAATGATCTATTGGTCAAGGATATCTCTGAGATTGTATATGAGTCCTTACTTTGAGGTCCAAGAGATAAACAAAGTCAAAAACTTTGACCGCAAGATGAAAATAGCCTTGAACCAATCCGCAATCCCTGTTTTTATTTCTTTCATCTATCCGTGCCCAGATCTTTTTATCCCACCTCCCTCTTAATCCCAGTATCCCAGCATTCCAGCATTTTAACATCCCAGCATATCTATCGCCTTGTCTCTACCTCCATCTCCAAGGACGGCATCTGCCATTGGACCTGTATCAAGCCTTGCCTGGCTGTTGTCTTTAATGGGATATCCATTCTGTGCAGTGCCCTTTTAACCGACTTATCTGGAAAGCCGAAATAGTTAAGTCGTTTGCAGCTGGCTAAGGCCAGTTTTGGATCTACCTGCCTGTAAAACTCTGGGCATAGGCTGGAATCGCTGCCATGATGTGGCAAAACCAGGACTTCTGCCTTCAAGTCTATATCAGCCGCCAGACAGGATCTAATCCCGGATATCTCAATATCACCCGGCACAAGAGCCAAGCCCTTTTCTTTGTAGACCAAACGAAGGACCAAAGAGTTATCATTGTCATTGTTTACATAAGAACCTTTAGCTGGATGTAAAACCTCTAATTTAAGTCCCTGACCCAAATCAATGATATCTCCGGCCTCTCTGACAACCACCGGTATCCCCTGTTTCGACAAAATCCTTTTCAAGTTTTTTTTATCCCATCCTTCAGGCCAATCCCCATTAAAAACAAACCTGCCAACCTGATAATTATCAAGGATAAAATATAGACCTCGCAAGTGGTCAAAATCAGAATGGGTCAGGACTACAATCTCAATCTCCGGACTCCTGGACCAGGTCAAATATGGCGACAAGATATATTTGCCAAGATCAAAGTCCCTGTTCCAGGAACCTCCACCGTCTACCAGAATTCTCTTCCCTCCAGGTATCTCCAAGAGTACAGACTGTCCCTGACCGACATCTATTAGCTCCAGACCAACCTGTTTCTGGGCCGCATCAAATTCTCGAACAACACTTGGGGCACAAAGCAGACTCGCACCCACAACCAGACCCCACCAGGGTACTGCCCGAATACGTGGCCGGTATAAGAATATTAAGATCAACAACAACCAATAGCCAAAGCACTCCATCCAGCTGGGACGAAGGGGGAATATGCTTTCCAAGGCACCATGCCGGCTCAAAAAGTCCAAGCAGGCAACAAATGCATCCAGGGTCCAAGTAGATAGATGCAAAAAAAAGTTGGAAACCACCCCCAAAAAGGGGCAAAGGCTCAAACCTGCCCCTAACAAGCCAAAAGGCAGAACAATCCAACCCAGAATAGGCAACCAGAGGAGATTTAGATAAAGGTGGTAGTTCCACTGGGCAAAATTCCAGACAGTTACCGGGAGAAGGACAAGATTGGCTACAAGACTGACAATCAACAAAGCAAAGATCGGGAAAAGGGTTTGACTCCAACGACTGAAACCAAAGATACCCCAATAACCACGGATCAAGACAGGGCAAAAACAAACTATACCGGAAACAGCTATCAAAGACAGCTGCAGCCCTAAATCAAAGACAGACAAGGGGGCCAGGATCAAAATTATCACTAAAGCGAAAAAAAGACCATCCAAAAGGACATTCTGTCGTCCATAAAGAAAAAGCCAGGCCCAAAAAAAGAACATCAGGCTGGCTCGCACAAGAGAAGGCCTGGCTTGACCCAACCAGAGATAGATTAGTATAAGAGGAATACCTATTAGGATAACCATTTTCTGCCGGGGCATAACCAGATAGATTGATGGTTTTATTTTTCCCACACCCCAAGCCATAAGCCAGGCAATAAAGACCAAAAAACCTAGATGTAATCCAGATAAGGCAAGGCTATGGGCCAAAGAGGCTCTTCTAACCAGATCGAGGACTGAATAAGAAACCAGGAATCTGTCCCCCATAATCAAGGCCAAGAGCAATGCCTGTCCATTACCGGGTTCTGTATTCTGCAAAATCGATTTTCTTATTTTCAGACGCAGCTTCCACAACCAGGAAGCCTGTCCTTGACAGCGGATATTGTCCTTATCCTTGTTGGAAAAAATCTTGTATTTCACCCCTTGCCGGTGCCAATAAAAGACAGTGTCCCAACAGCCTGGATTAAGATTCCCCCAAACCGGCTTGATCTTGACAGTACCGACAATTGTCTGCCCTGGTGAGGGCCATTGTTCCGGATCTTGCCATTTCCAAACAACCTTCCCCTGAAGCCTCCCGGTTGTTTTATCTTGACAATGATATCTAGCCTTAGTCACTATCATTTGCAGACGGTGATTGGGTTTGGGATGGACGCTTTCAATCTCAGCCTTTAAATCTACCTCCTCTTGGTTCTCCATCCATTTTGGGATATCGATTTTAGAATCAGGGAGATTTAACCAGGTCAATCCAAGACCAATAATGAACAATAACAGACAAAGACCAATATTTGTCCGAAAAGTCTCCTTTTTGATAAGGAACATGCTTAGTAGGACTAAAGCTATGAAAGAAGGAACAGGATACTTAAAGGAAAACAGACCCAAAATGGTAAAAAGACAAAAAATCTGCCAGGGCAAGAATTCCGGTGTCTGGACTTGAAGTGAGGTTTGCTGAGAAGATCTCTTCATGATAGATATAAGCCATGGATAGTGAACTCCATGACAAAGAAGTTAAGATACGCTAACTCTTAATTTTTTGGTCTACAGTTCACATTCTTTATTGAAACAACATCTTTTGCCCTGTTTTTAAAGGCAGTTCATTTCCAACCCATAATTTATCATTTCCTTTACAATAGCAAGAGTAGAGAAATCAAATCCTTTTTTAAACAATATCACTAGATCTATTGACAAGCTTATCTCTGTTGAATATATTAGTACTTCTGGATCAGGGCGAATAGCTCAGTTGGGAGAGCATCGGCCTTACAAGCCGGGGGTCACAGGTTCGAGCCCTGTTTCGCCCACCAAAACGGAGCCGTAGTTAAGTTGGTTATAACGCCGGCCTGTCACGCCGGAGGCCGCCGGTTCGAGTCCGGTCGGCTCCGCCATTATTTTCAAGGGGTTATGAGTTTTGCTCATAACCCCTTTTTTTTGATGAAGTACGGCAAGGCCTATGGCGGGGAAAATCCGCAAATGATCGAGGGAGATGTATTCCGGATTATTGTCAAGGTCCCGGAGTATGGAGAATTTGAGGAGCAAAGCTGAAAGAAAGACACCGGGAAAGTTATCCCGGAAGTTACTCCAAAAGTGCGGCTGGTGCAAGTTCTAAGCGGCGAGATGAGACGTCAGGATCTTCAGCAGGCTGTTGGCCTGAAAGATGATGAGCATTTTAGAAAATATTACTTGTTACCTGCCTTGGTGTTCAATATACCAATTAAATCTATCAAAAGCACCTGGACAAAGAGTGGGGAGGAGGCAGGAATGCCCCCATCAAACTTGCCCGGTTAAAACCAACGTAGTTGGCCCGCCCATGGCGGAATTTAACTGGTTGAGATTAGAAACTCTTGGCTTGAAAACGTATGAAGTTCAAAAGAAAGTTCCTTTTTCATAGGACCAAACTAATACGTTGGTTCTAGTTTCCAGTGTTAAGCCTTTGTTGAATAAACACATTGAGATAGATTTTAGAGTTATGCCGGCACCTAAATATTTAAGGAATATTGCAGAACTATATAGCCCAGGTAA
>CAYUNZ010000133.1:0-7439 GCA_964446205.1 uncultured Desulfohalobiaceae bacterium
ACAACCACGGTCTGGCCCTTCTTGATATGCTTCATAGCCAGAGTTTTGACTTCCTTCCGCCGTTTTTTGACTATTTCAAGCCACTTCTGGTGATCATTCTTCTGTAGTTCAAAGTCATGGACACCTCCTCTCCAAGGATTGAAGGCATAATTGTCTTCCCGGATATACTGGTCAAACTCTTCTTTAAGATTCGGATCACAAAGGACCTTGTCCGCCTTTTGGAGAATCTCAAGTCCCCTTGGAGCGGTCAAGTCAGGACCGCTGGGGCCGATGCCTATAACATAGAGCTTGCCCATCTCTTTAGCCATGGATTTGGAAGCTGTCACAAATAGCAAGCAGAAAACGCAGCAAAATCCGGCAAAAAAAATCTTTTTCCCCATATAAAAAATCCTCGTTTCTTAGTTGGTAAATTTGGATCTTGGCTCTGAATGTGATAACCCAAATTTTCGGTTTAATAGTCAGCATGCCCTGAGCTGCACAAGCAAGAAAAAGATGTTAACCGTGGGGACCGCAGAAATAAGAACAAAGAAATCATTTCTTAACTTTTTCGTTTTGCGGTTCACAGTTCATGGTTAATCCGGTTAAACAATCCGTTAGGCTTCTTTACTTTAGTAAGGTTTAATCGGGTCCTTGGTGTTCTTCTTCTTTTATGCTTGTGCCCATCAGGCCATGATGGTCAGGAAGATTAAAGAGAACTGTATCTAACTGTCATAAAAGTTAATTATTGTCAATTTACAAACATTAAGTATATATATGACTTAAACCACCAATAAATACTGCATTTAACTACTCATAATATTTAATTCAGTATTACAGGTATGTTATAGGTTTAAACCTCCTCATTCTTGACTTTGATTTCTAATATTGACAAAAAACAACTAAGTTTATAAACATATTGTTCTCATGTAATTAAACCGGATTGCTTGGTCAACAACGAAAGACAAAGGGAGGAATATATGTCTAGTCGGTCTTTTGGTATAGTATTTATCTGCCTGACTGTTTTGGCTTTAGCCTTTACCTGGGAGCCTGCCCAGGCCAAAGAAAAAAGCGAGGTCATTATCTTCCATGCCGGCAGTCTGACCGTTCCTTTTGCCAAGATGGAAAAGGAGTTTGAGAGTCTTCACCCAAATATTGATGTCAAAAGGGAAGGCGGCGGAAGCACCAAGATGGCCAGGCTGATTTCTGAAGTCGGCAAAACTGCCGACATCATGGCCTCGGCCGATTACAAGGTCATTGACAATAATCTGATTCCGGAATTTGCTGACTGGAACATTAGATTTGCCAGCAATCAGCTGGTCTTGTGTTATACAGATAGCAGCAAATATGCAGATGAAGTAAATGCCGACAACTGGTATAACATCCTGCTCCGGGAAGGCGTTGAGTGGGGGCACTCCGATCCCAATCTGGACCCTTGTGGTTACAGGAGTCTTATGGTTATGCAGCTGGCTGAGATGTATTACAATCAGGATGGACTCTATCAAAGGCTCTTGGAGAACAGGAATGACAAGAATGTCCGGCCAAAATCGGTCGAACTGGTTAATCTCCTGAAAACCGGCAATCTGGACTATGCCTGGGAATACCTGTCTGTAGCTGTCCAGCATGATCTAAAGTATATCAAATTAAACGACCATATCAATCTAGGCAACTACAAGTATAGCTCTATGTACGAAAAGGCAGAGGTGACTGTCAGCGGGAAAAAGCCGGGAACAACAATTGTCAAGGAGGGGAAATCCTGCACCTACGGGGTGACCATGATCAAGGATGCGCCCAACCGGGAGGCAGCGACCAAATTTTTGGCTTACTTACTCGATCCGGACAAGGGCTTGAAGATCTTGAAGGATATGGGACAACCGCCCTTTGTTCCCTGCCGTATACCATCAAAGGAGATGAAAGACCAACTGCCGCAAAAGTTAAAGTCATATGTGGTGGTGAAACAATAGGTAACCATGGATATCGTCTTTAGAAGATCCAATATCTTTTGGATCTTAGTCTTTGGCTTCAGTTCCCCGCTGATCCTGCTAATCGTGCTAACCCTGGGCGAGATGCTGGTTGAGCCTTCGGGGGAACAGCTCCTGCAGGCCTTGTCCGACAAAAAGGTTATGAAATGTATAGCCAGGAGTATATATACCGCTTTGGCTGCTGCCTGTATTGCCTTTGCCTTTGGCACTCCCCTGGCCTATCTTATGGCCAGGAAATCGTTCCCAGGCAAAAAGATTATTGAGGGGATCATAGATCTACCGATTATGATCCCCCATCCAGTAATCGGCATTGCTATCTTAAGCCTCTTGGGGAAACATCATCCAATAGGCAAAATGCTCCATGAAATCGGATTCCGGGTTATGGGCACGGCTGGGGGTATCATTACTGTCATGCTCTTTGTCGGGATGCCTTTTTACGTTAATGCGGTAAAAAACGGCTTTGAAAACATATCCCCCCGGTTGGAAAACGTCTCCAGGAGTCTGGGGGCGGGCATGGCCTCGACCTTCTTTCGGGTCGATTTTCCCCTGGCCTGGAGAGATATGGTCCTTGGGGCCATCATGTGCACAGCCAGGGCCATCAGCGAGTTCGGGGCTGTGGTTATCGTGGCCTACCATCCCATGACCGCACCGGTACTTATTTATGAACGCTTTACAGCCTATGGTCTCAAGTATTCCCAGCCAGTGGCCTTCTGGCTGATTGTAATATCTTTGGCCCTTTTTGTCGGAATGCGCTTTTTTTCCAGACAGGCTCAGAGGACATGATCAAGGTAGATAATTGTAGTCTGGACCTGCCCGGCTTCAGCCTGGAGGAAATAAATCTTGGGATTGAAAAGGGGGAGTTCTTTGCCCTGATCGGACCGACCGGGGCAGGGAAATCGCTTTTACTGGAAGCGATTATGGGAATTCTTTCCCTTAGGTCCGGCCAAATTATTATCGATCAAAAAGAGGTCACTGGTTTGCCGCCGGAGAAGAGGGGCCTTGGTATTCTCTATCAGGATCTGGCCCTATTCCCGCACATGAATGTCAAAAAGAATATCTTATACGGTATCAAGTATCAGGATATCTCTAGGCAGGAAGAAGACCGTCGTTTCAATGACCTTATTGAACGATTGAGGCTAAGACATCTGCTCAATCGAGACCCAACCACCTTGAGCGGAGGAGAGAAACAAAGGGTGGCCCTGGCCAGGCTGTTGATCCTGAATCCTGTGGCTGTCCTTCTGGACGAGCCTTTGTCCGCCTTGGACCCAATGTTTCAAGATGAGATAAAGGATCTATTCAAGGCCTTAAACACAGAGATGGACATCACTTTTATCATGGTCTCCCACAACTTTACTGATGTCTTCTATTTGGCGGACAGGGGGGCGATCATAAACAAAGGGCAAATCATCCAGGTCGGTCCGATACAGGAGCTCTTCCAAAGGCCCAACTCCTGCTTTGTAGCCAATTTTGTCGGGGTCAAGAACCTGTTCCAGGTAAGGATAAACGGAAACAAGGCCATAATGGATGATTTGGAAATAAACCTGGATTCATCTAACAAAGAAGATGCCACTTTTCTGGCCCTTAGACCCGAAGATATCGTCCCGGTATCTGATTCAAGCAACAACTTTGATAATTCCTTTATCGGGACCATGACCAGGCTGGTTTGTAAAGGATTTTATTTCGAGGTCGGAATCAGGGTAGGTAGAACTGAGTTCCAGGCTATCTGGTCCAGATATCTGGTCGAACAATACAATCTAAGTGTCGGGGATGAGATAGAAATCGCCTTTTCGGCCAATTCAGTCCACACCTTCCGACAATAGGAATTTTTTGGAAGGGGAGATCAGTCCTTAAAGTTTAGCTTGAACGGATACTGACCATAAAAATGGCTATAAAAGTATTTGGCTTCCTTGTCCATATCCCAGTCAATCTGATTGGGATATAGCCTTTTGGCCAGCCACATGATGCCCAGAACAGATTCAGGTGTCGGCAAATCCCAGGAGTCCAAATACTTGGGAAAGGTATAGACATTTTTGTTCTCAATGGCCTTTAGGCTGAATAGGGCAGGATCAGACAAGAGTTGTGCTTTTCGGACATGGCTGTAATTGGTAAAGAGGAAGACATCAGGGCCCCATTCAAGGAGATGCTCCCTGGATACTGTGACCCAACCACCTCGCATATCGTGAGCCATATTTTTACCACCAGCCAGGGAAATCAGGCCGTCCTGGTAGAAATCGCCGCCACAGGTGGCAAACAAGGATTTGTAACCAACAAGATAGACGCTCTTCTTGGGTTGTATATCCTGGGTCTTTGTCTTGATATACTTAAGCTTTTCTTGATAATAATCAGCTATCCTCCCGGCCCTGTCCTGGACTTCCAGGGCCTTGCTGATCATAATCAGCCCATCGATCATGCTTTTCGGGGTTTCAACCTGCAGACAGCAGACCGGAATATCCAATTCTTCCAGCTTATTGACCAGACTGCCCGGACGCATGAAGACCAGATCCGGCCTTAACCTCAAGAATTCCTCAACACTAGAGTCCCTATTGGCCAGTCTTATCTGCTTGTAGCCAGGGCAAAGCCTTTTGAAGACCTTGTTCGGATTCCTGGTCGAGACGGCGATAAGCTTGTCCTGTTGACCCAGAGCAAAGATCATGTCGGTTGAAACCCGGTATGGAGAGGCAATCCGACGGACCTCTTCCGGGATATGAACCCTTCGCCCGACCATATCCTCAATCACTTTGGCCTGAAGATCAAAAACAGTGATAAGAAAGATCAGGAAAATTATCAGAAGAATTTCTTTTCTTTTCATAACTATTCGGCTTTGTTTCGATTTATGATCAAATATTAAAAGGGCTTGTCTTCATTCTTACGTTCAACGGTCTTTCAGGCTATAACCGTGAAAGTCCCGAAGTGGTGAAGGGCAGCGCAGTGGCATTCGGTACTGATATTGGCCGGGAACATGGAGTGGGTCAGGATGCTCCGGTTGCCCAGGCTGACGGCAGCCTTACCGGCCTGCATGACATCATGGGTCATACAGGAAGTTAGATAAACACCTTGCAGGGCAAAGGGATTGCGTATCCGGGAACGATTCCATTTCGGGGCGGCCATATAATCGGCAAAGAAATCCTGGCCTGTTGAGATGACTGCATATTGTAGAGGGGATGAGGTGTATGGCAGGCCATTTATGGTGTTGTTTAGTGACCAGCCATGAAAGGGGAAACGTTTTTGGCCAATGCCGTCCAAAAGGATCAGGGCAATCTTTTCCCCGTTTTTGACCCTGAAGGAAATAGAGTCTCTGATCTTGTTCAATGAGCCAGGTAGATTGAAAGAGGAGCAATACGGCAGGCTTGAGTCCTGGCTTTCTGTCCTAAACGGGAGTCTGGGTGCACCTGTCATGGTCAGAAACAGGTAGCCGTTTTCAGGGATGATGACATATTGCCCCGGCAGGTCCTCCGGCAGCTGACAGGCAAAGGTATCTTCAAAATCCTGCTTGGAGTAAATGGCCTGAACACCAGCTAAAGAAGCCATCCTGTCGGCATCCTCCGGCAAAGCCCGGTAGAGTCTGGCCAGACCTTCCTCGGCCGAAGCAACACCTGAGTTGCCCTTTTCCAGATTTATATATCCCCTGGTCGGGATAAGGTCACCTAACCCGATTACGGCATAGGAGTAACCGGTTTTTCCCAGGAAACGCTCCACTTCCCGGCCGACTGTGAAGACGAAATCCTGGTAATGGCTGTCTTCCTGTCTATGACGGGCAACAAATGCGCTCTGGGCATAGACCATGACCAAGAGGTCGGGACTATATCTGTCAACCATGGATAAGGCCTCGTCAGTTACCCATTTTTCGGCCTCAAAGGTCATATCTCCGGGATAGGGATTTACAGGCAAAGAGTTGTGCAGGGATTTGATCCAGGAAGACTCAAGCGTTCTGCCGTCGGACATGTTGACCTTGGCTTGCCAGCCTCCGACATCAAAGTAGCCTGTCCTTGGATCGGTCTTTGGAGGTATTTCTTCGCTGGCTTGGCTGACTGTGCCCTTTAGGGGATATGGTCTTTGGCATTTGGGACAAATATGGTCGTCACCATAGACCTTGAGCAGACTGGCCCCACCCATGCCTTTGCTGAAACGCTCTATCAGAAGTGTCCCACAATAAGGACACCAAGTGTCTATCCATTGAGATCCGGGGAAATTGACCAGATAGATATATGGCAAAAGGTTCTGAACCCTGTTTTTCAATTCGATCATGGTTCGGATCTCGGTCTTGGGCATGTGCGTGAGCTTGTACTCCGGCAAGAGACGGAAGACGTGCCAGGCTATCTCCGGGTCAATGCCGGCAATCTCCTTGGCCATTCCTGTCATGTCATCGAGACCCAAGGAAGGGACAAAGGGTGTGGTCACCTCGACATGGATCCCGGTTTGTTTTAGACTACTTATGCAGTCAAGGACCTGAACTGGGTCTCCCCCGCCGCAATAGGATTGATAAAAGTCCTTGTCTGGGCCTTTTAGTCCGACATTGATAAAGTCAATGGACTCAAGGAGGCTTTTGATCTGGGATCTTGAGAACAATCCATTGCTCGAACAGCCGATACGGATCCCCTTTTCCTGGGCAACAGCAGCAATATCCATAAAATATTCGAAACTGACGGCCGGTTCATTGGCGGTAAAAGAAATGGCCTGACAGCCAACAAGTCCGGCTTTATCTACTATTTGTCCAGCAGAGAGTTCATAATCCAAGACCTCCTCATTCAAGAGATATTGATTCATACAGTAACGACAGTCCAGGGTACAGCCCTTTGTCCCGATAATCAGGGTCTTCAGGCCCGGATAAAAATGAAAGACAGGGATATTTTCGATATGGGCCGGGTAAAGAGTGGTCAAGGGGTGCTTCACGCCAGACCTCCTTTGTTTCTTTTTAGTAAGTAGGCAAAAAATGGGGCCCCAATTATGGCCGTAACTATCCCAAGGGGAATTTCCTGGGCCATCAAGGCCCGGGCCACATCATCAACAACGATCATGTAGGCTGAACCTAGCAGGGCCGAGGCAGGTAAGAGACGATTGTGATCGGCACCAAATAGCATCCGGCACAGATGGGGCACAACCAGACCGACCCAGCCAATGATTCCGGCCATAGAGACAATGGAAGCAGCGATCAGGGTTGAACAGACAACAATCACGGCATGGAGCCAGACTGTATTTATGCCCAATGCCTTGGCCTGTTGATCACCCAGTGAGAGTATGTTCATTCTCCATCTGAGCATGATCAAGAGGATTATACAGACAAGTATGACAGGTCCGGTCCTTAAGAGGTCTTCGGGTTTGACCGGGGCCAGGCTGCCCATCAGCCAAAAGACAATGGCCGGGAGTTTGGTGTAGGTATCAGCCGCGTATTTGAGCAGAGAGATCAGGGCGGAAAAGAATGAACCAACGACCACTCCGGCCAGGACCAGAGTATAGGTGGACAACCTGCTCCCTAGACGAGCA
>CAYUNZ010000134.1:0-7384 GCA_964446205.1 uncultured Desulfohalobiaceae bacterium
AGGTCAGGTCCAGCTCATGGTCGGCATTGTCATCCAAGGCAAAGAAAATATAGTTTTTTCCTATAAACAACGGGGGCTCAGGTATTGGTACAGAAGAAAAATCAATAGTAAACAATAAGGGACAGGGAATCAATTGACAATTATGTTACTGAATTAGTTAGATAAATGCTCTTAACAAACCCTTAAATTTTGCTTAGAGTGCCTTTTTTGGGGCTAAAAATGCCGACGTAAACAATTATGCCGAGAGCCAACAGATATTTTTTTCCAGGCTACGTATGGCACACCACCCATAGATGTCACAGGCAGCAGTTTCTGATTAAGTTAGCCAACCCCATGTGTCAGGAACGATATCGCTTAAAGCTTTTATTTTACCCCCAAAAAATGGATTCTAAGGTCTGAAAAAAAAAGAAATTTTTAGACGGAGCGGAAAATTATTTAAAATAGTTATCTAGGTCCGATTGTATATACTACTTCGCTTGATATAGTGGTCATTATAACTGCGTATAAACCCAAAAAGCCCAAATGGATATCACCATTTCAAAAACAATAAGGCAATCTGTTGACATTTTACAGATGCCGGAATAATCGGGTCCAAGGATTCTGTGAGGTCCATGTTTGACAAGTTTAAGCACTTACTTAACTGCAAACTGGAATTGTATTAACCTACTCGTTGTCCGTTTCCCGGCAACTCTACACAATTCAGAAAGCTAAGCAGACTCAAACTGCATGGAAGAGAGGTCTTTTGGTGAAGTTCTTTTTGAAACGTTGAGGATCTCAAACCCAACAACTTGATTATCATCATCGAAGTCAAGAATAACTCCAGGTTGGATTTCTTCCGACTCAAATATTTTGTTCTCATCAAGGCGAAAATATAGTGCATCTGCCTCTTTATCAACTTTTATTCTCATTTTTCTTTCTCCTTAACCGCCTATCAAAAAACGCAGTGACTCTCCGAGGTGGTTCGCTTTTCATATTTACGACAACATGGAGCCACGACCACCTGCTGAATCAAACTGTTTCAGGTAATGCTTTGTTCCGTCCTCCATTTCTTCAATCTGATCCGGAGCAGTCATGTTCATATCGACCATTTCCAAGTTAATATCACGTTCATTCAGTATTTCTAGGAAATGTTTTGTGTCAATCATGACTTTCATTGTTAACTTACCATGCACATTTTATCAATAGCAAATACCTGGATCAAAATATTTGAGTAACTGCCAATCAAGGCTTGTCAACTCAGGGTAATAAGGCTAAATATTTAAAATGAGCAAACAGAAAAGATCCCCGCATCCGGAATTTTTGGATCTGTGCAATAGATTTTCTAAGCTTGTATTATAAGTCTAAGGTTTAAGATGTTGACTGTTTACAGTAAGAAAAAGAAAAGGGGATTATTTCTAGTTCTTAATTTTTCAGTCAACGGTTAACAGTGAACGGTCAACGTAAAGAAGTAGCTAATATAGCAATTGCACAGCTTTAGGGCTTTTGGACCTTGATGTGATAAAGCTGCTCCAGAAAGACTCTATCTGGGACAAAAAAGCACCCACCTCTTAATGAAGCTCTTTGATTGCCAACTTCTAAAACCTCATAATGGAGAAGACTTATGAGAGACAAAACACAATACAGTAAGGCAGGCTTTTCGCGACGGGACTTTATGAAATGTACAGGATGCCTGGCTGCCCTTCCCCTTATTCGAAAAATTGGGGGAGTGTCCCAGGAATGTTTAGCCGTCAACATACAACAAAATACTGAACTCGTGCTTTTGGGCACAGCTGGAGGTCCCTCCTGGTGGCCGGATTCAGACCAGGTCAGTCCTTCATCTGCACTGGTGGTCAATGGCCATATCTATCTCGTGGACATGGGATACGGCACACTGCATCGATTGCATCAGGCCTTTAATCAGGGCAATTTTGTTTTCAAATCCGGGGGAAAAGTACAAAAAAACTATGCCAACTATATGCAGAATATTAAAGGTTTATTTTTGACCCACCTGCATATGGACCATATTGCTGACTATCCCTCCCTCTTTCTCTACGGACCAGGGGCAGGGCTGACCTCATATCCGGACAGCGAAGCTGAAAAACGTCTCAAAATCTACGGTCCGGGCTCTCGGGGGCAGTTGGAGGATGTCTATCCAGCCTATAAAGACAGGGTTGCACCGGTTATGAATCCGGACAACCCCACCCCTGGTACCAAGGATCTGACCGACTTTATCCTCAAGGGATATGCCCAGACAATCAATGACTTTACCCGGGACAGCGGTTGGGGGGATTTTTCCAAACTGGTCAATATCTATGAAATCGATATCCCGCCTCTGCCCAGATCTGACTACCCTATAGACCAGGATACTGGAAAACCCCTGAATACCGCACCATGGCCCGACATGAAACCGATTTCTGTCTATAAGGACGAACAGGTTTCTGTCACTGCCACTCTGGTCAACCATGGTCCGGTTTATCCAGCCTTTGCTTTTCGTTTTGATACAGCTGACGGATCTGTTGTCTTTTCCGGTGACACTGGTTATCCGTGCAATAATCTGGTCAGCCTGGCCAAGGGAACTGACATATTGGTCCATGAGGTCATAGATTATGAGTTTATTGAGATGCTGTTCGGCACTGACGATGAAGCAAACAAAGCCCTGATCAATCATCTCAAATCAGCTCATACATCCATCATGGATGTTGGCAAGCATGCCACTGCTGCCAGTGCCAAGACCCTGGTTCTCAATCATATAGTCCCAGGAAATACCCCGGTTGAGCGTTTAGGCCAAGCCGGCAGGTATTTTTCCGGCCGTCTGATTGTAGGCAGAGATTTGATGCGCATTGGAGTAGGTTCAAAGAATGGCTAATCCCGATAAGATTAAAGGAGGAATATATGCAGATAGCAGACAAGAAACTTCAGATATTCATGGCCCTGATCTTTGGCATGGTGCTTTTAACAGCACCAGCATGGGCAGAGTTCACAGAGCAGGGCAATGGCACTGTATTGGATACGCAGTCAGATCTGATCTGGCAGCAAGGAAATGACCAAAATCAAAACAAGGGCAGAACCTGGGATCAGGCCAGGGATTATTGCCAGGCCCTTGTCCTGGATGGCTACACAGATTGGCGGCTACCGGATAAAGATGAACTGGCAGGACTGGTAAATACAAAGCGGGTTGATCCAGCCATTGATCCTATCTTTGCTGCCCAATCAGCAGGATATTGGACTGCGAGCGATCTGGTCAGTAACTCCAAGTCAGCTTGGACCATACTCTTCTATTACGGGGCCTTGACTGCCCTGGACAAAGACACCTATCAGAACGTTCGCTGCGTTCGCGCTGGACACAAAGATGTGACTACCCCATTGGCCAAGGCAGATACTGTCTTTGACTGGCTGGAGTTGGAGTTTCCAGACACCCTCTCCCCATCCCCACAAATGACCAAAAATGTTGAGGGAACCTATTTCAGGTGTTATCCGGACACCAATGTGTGTATAGCCACCATGAAAGATTCTTTGTACTATTATGATGCAACTGGAGTCCTGCACGAGCTGGGTTCAGTAGATCAATGGCTCCCTTATGCCCTGGATTAGGCATCAAAGCTTTAGAAGGAATCGGACCTATTCTCTTAATTTTAAAAGGATTGAGACCAGCTGGTCTCAATCCTTTTTTCCCCAAGTGTAGCTGGCCTTGTTGCCCAGGGAATCAGGTTAGTCTGGCCAGTAAGAGACTATTGGGGACATTATGTTACGAGCTTATAGTCTCCATATTCTCTTGGGACTGCTGTCATTGATGATTACGGATGACATTAGGGGCAACATATTATTGTTAGCTTTGTCCCTACCACTGAAGAAACTCGAAATTGTCACTCCAGGGGAAATATTTATCGCACATTTACCTGAACAAAGTCCCACCAGGTCAGGTCCAGCTCATGGTCGGCATTGTCATCCAAGGCAAAGAAAATATAGTTCTTTCCTATAAACAACGGGGGCTCAGGTATTGGTAGAGAAGAAAAATCAATCAATTCAGCCTGAGTGAGACAATTTATCTGCTCCTGCCAGTCCAGCTCAGGTTCCAGGACCAGGGAGTGAAAACCTGCAACTGGGCTGTAGGCAATTATCCACCAATCTGCAACCTGGTTTGCTCTGTTTTTAGAGTTCAAGCTCAGGCTGACTGATGCCTGGCCTGCAACAGAAGTGGTCAGTGGGGCCGATGAGCCCATGGCCTGGACATCCAAGTCCGGGGCATCAGTCTGCCTTGCCCTGCCAAGACGCCTGAGATTTCCCTGAACCATGGGCCAGGCCGATTTCGCCGGACCTTTTGACTGGGTATAGATTGCATAAAGACGGTTGTCATAGGAACCCACGTAAATAGTACCGTCTTCAGTGATGGCAGGCGATGAGCTAACATTATCCCCGGTCTTGAATCTCCACTTCAGATTGCCCTCAGGCCCCAGGGCATAGAGGTAGCTGTCCCATGATCCGAAATAGATGGTCCCGTCGTGCCCGACTACAGGAGAAGAATAGTCAATCTTGCCCTTGGTCTTGAATCTCCACTTCTTATTGCCCAAGGGATCCACTGCATAAAGGCAACAATCCAAGCATGAACCCACATACACGGTCCCGTCCATCCCTATGCATGGCGAGGAAGTAATATAATCCTTTTCCGGCTCAAAGGACCATTTCACTGATCCCTGAGGAGTGAGGGCATAGAGGTGGCCCGCCCCGATATAGATGGTCCCGTCAAAGCCAATGGCTGGGGCGTTAAACACATTCCTTATTGCCTTAAAGCTCCACTTCTTGGTCCCGTCAGGATTAACGGCATAGAGCATATGTTCGTCGTTGCCAATATAAATGGTACCGTCCTGCCCTATCACTGGAGAGCATTGGATGTGCAGGCCCTCAAGGTCAAACATCCATTTCGGGGAGCCGTCTGGATTGATTGCGTAAAGATAACCGTCCATTGAGCCCGCATAGACCGTGCCGTCAACTCCGATTGCCGGAGAGGACCAGACTTTGCACATTGTCTTATAGCTCCATTGCTTGGAACCATCTGGATTAAGGGCATAGACAAAATTATCATTAGAACCCGCGTAGATTGTGCCCTCAGGACCAATGGTCGGGGCAGAGACCACCGCTCCCTTGGTATTGAATCTCCACTTCTTATTTCCATCAGGATCCAGGGCGTAGATATAATTGCTTAGTGATCCAAAATATATATTCCCGTCAGGTCCCACAGCAGGAGAGGAATGGATCCCGGATTTCTCCCCGCTATCCGCTTTAAAAGACCATTTTAGCTCACCAGGATCAGCCGCCCGGCACGGAGCAAAGACAAGCATTGCAAGAAGGGTCGTAATCAGGCATAAGATATGCGTGCATTTCATTTACCTACCTCCTAAATGTAAAGATTTGCAAATCGGCTCAGCCCTTCTACGATCTGGTGCAGCCGATTATTCGGTACCTCCGATTTCTTTCAAGACCATATCAGCACATTTATATAGAGAAGCTATAAGTTTTTTCTGGTTTTGTCCATTAGTCTTTATCCATATCTGTATTCCTGCCTGAAGGTGTTGTATTACAGAAACTGCTAACAATGAGTATAAAGGTACTTGTGTTGCTTTTGTGATCTGTCGGCTAGGAGATTGACATACCATTACTAGGGCACTATAATAAGGCAGATATATAAGGGAGGAAAATATGGCACATTACAAAAACAATTCCATGGAAAAAGTGACCTTTAACATGCCAACTGAGTTAAAAAAGCAGGTTATGGAACTCAAAGAGGAGTTGCAGGTTTCACTGTCTGCCATTTATAACGAAGCCATAGTCAACTACCTGAAACATAAAGAGATAGAGATGTGGCAACGCGGCGTCTCTATGGCATTGGAAGATGAAGAGTATATGGAACAGGCAAAAGAGCTTGGCAGTGACACTGGAGATTGGTATGAATATCAGGCAAAGTGACGTCTGGCTCGTTAAATTTTTCCCAAACGTGGGGTCTGAGATATCAAAAGAGAGACCTGCGGTTGTGGTAAGTCATGACGAGATTGGACGGCTTCCACTCAAAACCATTGTTCCTGTAACGGATTGGAGACCAAACTATGCTCACTATCCCTGGATTGTCAGAATTGAAAACAGCGAAAAAAATGGACTGTCAAAAGTCTCTGCCATAGACTGTTTTCAACTTAAAAATTTTGCAAATCAACGGTTTGTTAAGAAGATAGGCGTTATAAATGATGATACATTGAAAAGAGTACATGGCAAGATTGCCAAAACTCTAAATCCTGCCTATCTATTAAAAACTTAGGTTTTCGAAAATAATTTTCTTAATTTGCGGATTTTGGCATAATTGTTGCCTGCTGTTGTTAAATTAATATAGAATTTCAAATAATTATAATATGAGAAGCAAATGTAAAAAAATACGTGACACTTAAGATTAATTATGAGAGCATAATCGGCACATATACCTATACTAACCGGGAGTAAATAGATGAAGATCCCATGTGCCGAAAAAGTCCCCTTTATTGTTTCAGGCCTTGCTTTTCTGCAACCGGCTTTAACCAATTGCCAATTCAACAATCTGACTTTGATTGCTTCGGCACTTGTACTCGGATCAAAATTCTGCTTATCTGATATCAACTGTATGTGGTTAGAAGAAAAATGTGTTAGTACATATAGTATCTTTTCTCTTATACTTAAAACATAAAACTTAAACTTTTAACTGATCAGTTAGTGGATAGTCTTCGGCAGTATTTTTGCCGGCGGGGTGTAGGATTTCTTCAGCGGCATGCTTTCGGTACGTCACCGTGGAGAGAATCTGCCCACTATTTTCGCAAAGTGCCAGGAAACATTTTGACAATATCATGGCGAATAAGATTTCTAGCTGATTTCTTTTATTTGGACCGCCTTTAAGGGACAGGATTCCATACACTCCCAACATCCCAAGCAAAGTTCATGAAATATCATTGGCGGTTCAAAAGCTCCGTCCAATTGTTTGATAATTTTTTGGGGACAGGCCTGGACAGCCGAACAAATCCCACTCCCCGGATCACATTGATTTGGATTGCACTTTTCGTAATTTACCATGGCAAAAGACTTTTTGGATTGCAGACCCATTTTCTATCCTCAATTTTTAACTTCAAACTCAAACCTTTACTAATTAAATAACAAGAACTTTTCAACTGTCTTAATCACCCAATCGCCATTTCAACTTCCAATTTTGGTTGGAAATATGCTCAAGAAACCACCTCTTTTGTGAGCGTGAACCCGGGCATCAGCTGCGTCCCTCGTTGTTAATTTCATGAATCAAGCTATTCAAGGAATAATCCGATGTGCCGCTATTTTCACCTTCTATTGCCCTTTATCTTGTTAGACATTTTTGTTATATTTTTTTATTATGGTTATAAAA
>CAYUNZ010000135.1:0-1875 GCA_964446205.1 uncultured Desulfohalobiaceae bacterium
ACTATACTTTTCAGGCCTGGATTGACCATTTCAGGACCTGGCAAAAGAACCTGGAGAAAAGATATGCTGCGGGAGAGGACATTGAACCTGATATCCAAATCGGTATCCGGCTCATTAAAGACAAATCCTCAAAATTATGTCCTGATGAAGCAGCTATCCTGACTAGGATGTGTGAACAGCTGAAAGATACAAAAGGATTTGACAAAATCCTGGACTTGACCCAAGACCGCACTTTGCAAGAACTCATGGCTAAAGCCCCGAGAGAGCACCTTATTACCAATTACCCAAAAGTACTGCCTGTCTTAGTCGAAAGGGAAAGAGCCGGCTTTAGTGCCTGGTACGAATTTTTCCCCAGGTCCTGGGGCAAGACTTCGGAAAAACATGGTACTTTCCAGGATTGCCAAAGACTTCTTCCGGAAATTGCCAAGATGGGTTTTGATGTTGTCTATTTGCCCCCAATACACCCAATAGGGGTAACCAACAGGAAAGGTAAAAACAACAGCCCGGAATGTGAGCCCGACGATCCTGGGAGCCCCTGGGCCATAGGCTCTGCTGACGGCGGCCACACAACCATACATCCCCAACTGGGCACGCTTGACGACTTTCTTGACTTTCAGAGCAAGGCCAGAGAGTATAATCTGGAAATCGCCCTTGACCTGACCTTTCAATGTTCTATGGATCATCCCTATATCAGTCATCACCCGGAATGGTTTTTCTGGCGTCCTGACGGTAGTGTCCAATACGCAGAGAACCCGCCGAAAAAATACCAAGATGTAGTCCATTTTCATTTTGAGACCCATGACTGGCCATCTCTATGGGAAGAACTTAAAGGGATCGTGCTTTTCTGGATCAAACAAGGTGTACAGATATTTAGGGTCGACAACCCTCACACCAAGCCCTTTGTCTTTTGGGAATGGCTTATCCGGGACATCAAGGACTCTTATCCAGAGGTTATCTTTCTAGCCGAAGCCTTCACCCGGCCCAAAATAATGTATCATCTGGCCCAAATAGGATTTAGCCAATCCTATACCTACTTTACCTGGCGCAATTCCAAAAATGAGATTATGGACTATGTCCAGGAACTGACCCAAAGCCAAGTCAAGGATTTCTTACGTCCCAATTTTTGGCCCAACACCCCTGATATCCTCCCTGAATATCTGCAATTCGGGGATAGACCGGCCTTCATTATTCGCCTTATTCTGGCGGCCACTCTCTCCTCCAACTATGGAATCTACGGACCAGCCTTTGAGCTATGCATAAATGAGGCCTTGCCCGGGAGTGAAGATTATAAGGATTCCGAGAAATATCAAATCAGGCAATGGGATTGGGACAGCCCAGGAAATCTAAAAGAGCTTATAGCCAAAGTTAATCATATCAGAAGGACCTGTCCTGCACTTCAAGCCACACAAAACATAGAATTTTATGAGTCAAGCAATGACTATTTACTTTTTTACTGCAAAGCAAACGACAACCTAGACAATATACTTTTAATTGTTGTCAATATCGATCCTTTTCATACCCAAAGAGGTCAAATCAAGGTCCCGATCGAAAAGTTCGGGATCTCTCCCAAAGAGCCTTATCTATTGTATGACCTTTTGGGAGAAGAGAAATATGCCTGGTGCGGCCAATGGAATCAGATAACTATAGATCCCCATGTACTTCCGGCTCACATATTTCTCCTTTACAGTCACTTGCGTCGAGAACATGACTTTGACTATTTTATGTAAACTTTTATAGTTGTCCTATAAAGAATACCTCTAGGTGTGCGGCTTCAATAAAAGGAAGATTTCAAACTATGAAACCACGGCATATCCTACTTACAGATGATCCCTTTTGGTATAAGGATGCTGTTATCTACCAGTTACATATCAAGTC
>CAYUNZ010000135.1:1975-7288 GCA_964446205.1 uncultured Desulfohalobiaceae bacterium
ACCCCGAACAAATACCAGGAAGCCAGGATTATCTTCCAGGATTTCGAGACCTCCAATTGGAGTTGGGATCCAATTGCCCAGGCTTATTTCTGGCATAGATTCTATTCACACCAGCCGGACCTGAACTTTGACAATCCCGAGGTCCAGAAGGCGGTTTTCAAGGTCATTGATTTCTGGCTCGATATGGGGGTTGATGGCTTGAGGCTGGACGCAGTGCCCTATCTCTTTGAGCGTGAAGGAACCAATTGTGAGAACTTGCCGGAGACCCATCAATTCCTGAAAAGGCTCCGGGCCTATGTAGACGAGAAATACAGCAATCGGATGTTGCTGGCCGAGGCCAATCAATGGCCGGAAGATGCTGTGGCCTATTTCGGCGAGAATGACGAATGTCATATGGCCTTTCACTTCCCGATCATGCCCAGGATGTTCATGTCTATCTGGATGGAAGATCGATTCCCGCTCATGGATATAATCGAACAGACCCCGTCTTTGCCCCCGGACTGCCAATGGGCAATTTTTCTCCGCAATCATGATGAACTGACCCTGGAAATGGTCACAGACGAAGAAAGAGATTACATGTACAGGATATATGCCAAAGATTCTCGAGCCAGAATCAATCTGGGCATAAGGAGACGTCTTGCCCCTTTGCTCAACAACAACCGTAGGAAAATCGAACTCCTGTATTTTCTTCTCTTCTCCCTGCCCGGGACCCCGATCATATACTATGGCGACGAGATCGGCATGGGCGACAATTATTTCTTGGGAGACCGCAATGGTGTTCGAACACCCATGCAATGGAGCCCGGACAAAAACGCCGGTTTTTCCGACTCCAATCCACAACAGCTCTACTTACCGGTCATACTAGATCCTGAATATCACTATGAGGTCATAAATGCCGAGAACCAGGATAAGAATCTTTCTTCACTCTTGTGGTGGATCCGTCGGGTCATCTCCATGAGAAAAAAGCTTCAATCTATTGGCAGGGGTGAAATCGAGTTTTTATATCCGGAAAACCCGAAAATCTTGGCTTTTCTGAGACAGTACGGGCAAGAGACACTCTTGGTAGTCATCAACCTTTCCAGATATGCTCAAGTGGCTGAACTAGATCTGTCTAATTACTCTGGATACATCCTTACTGAGGTCTTTAGTGGCAATAAGTTCCCCATGATCAAGGAAATACCTTACGTATTTACTATGGGCATACATGACTATTTCTGGTTTATTCTTAAAAAGGAAAAGGGACAGGCCATGACTGAAATAGAGTCCTCCAAAAGTGAGATCACTCTTCCCGGAAACTCTTGGGAAATTATCTTCAAAGACGCCTATAGGAGCCAACTTGAATCATCTATCTTTCCACTTTACCTTCCGAAATGTCGATGGTTTAGGTCTAAATCCAATGTCATTCGCTCTATCTCTATCCGGGAAGATATTCCCCTGACCGACAAGGGAATAACTCATCACCTCCTTCTCCTAGAAGTCGCCTATACCGAAGGTGCTTCAGAACTGTATCTTTTGCCCCTGTCTTTTCTTGAGGAGCCAGTGGCCAAAGGACTTGAGGAGGAAACACCTCAAGCCGTTATTGCCAAAATCTATCTCGAAGATAGTGTTGGCATTATTTATGATGGGATTTTCAGCCCTTTTTTTCGAGACTTCTTGCTCAAGATAATAAGTGGTAACAACAGCATCCAAGGTGTAAAAGGTAATCTGATCGCCATCTCTTCACAGCAAGGTACAGATCAATTTAAAGACCAAGATACAAACCTTGATTCCTTTCTTTTAAAGACAGAGCAAAGCAATACCTCTATTTTGTATCAATCTGATCTTTATCTGAAATTATATAGGAAAGTCGAAGAAGGGGTCAATCCGGATTCGGAAATAACTGCTTATTTAAGCAATGATAGACAATTTTCTCATGTTCCGCCCCATCTGGCCAATCTGGAATATCAGCTACCTTATAGTGAACCAATAACTCTAGGGATTATGCAGGAATATGTCTATAATCAGGGTGATGCCTGGAATTTCAGTCTAGACCACCTTGAGCACTATTTTGAAGCCTTATTATCCCAAAAAAATGATTTTCAAACAAGGCCGGAGATAAACTCCTCCTATTTCAAGATCGATTTTGAGACCATCCCCGAGATTCTAACAAACTGCTTTGGTGGTTATTTCTTGGAAATGATCTCCTTACTCGGAAATATTACAGGAGAACTCCACTTGTCTTTAGCTCAAGAGACAATAAATAACTCTTTTAGACCTGAAGCATTTTCAACACTCTACCAACGGTCCTTATACCAGTCCATGCGTCATCTTGTCCGTAGGAATCTTGCCTTTTTAAGGAAAAATATAGAGACACTAACTGATGAACTAAAGACCGAAGCCCATAACCTCTTATCCCATGAACAAACAATCTTGCAGACCCTGGGCAAAATCACCGAACAAAAAATCAACTCCCAAAAAATACGTATTCATGGTGACTATCACCTTGGGCAGGTCTTGTTTACAGGGAACAACTTTGTCATTATAGATTTTGAAGGAGAACCTTCTAGGGCCTTAAGTGAAAGACGCCTTAAACGGTCCTGCTTTAGAGATATTGCCGGGATGATTCGCTCCTTTCATTACGCGGCTTATGCCGCTCTTTACAAACAAGCCTCAATTAGACCTGATGACATCCCATTTCTTCAGGACTGGATAAGACCTTGGTACCAAATTACAGGAGGGATATTTATAAAGGGCTATCTTGATACTATAGGCGGAGCCTCCTTTATCCCTGAGAAGAAATCAGAAATGGATATCCTCCTAAACACCTTTTTATTGGAAAAAGCGATTTATGAACTTGGTTATGAACTAAACAATCGGCCTGATTGGGTCCATCTACCTATTCAGGGCATAAAACAAATTTTATCTATATAACAATCATTATTACTTACCTCAGGAGTAAAGAACTATGTCTTTACAAATACATTACGATATCAGTCGGTTTGATCAATTGGATATCGAACTTTTCCAACAAGGCTGTCACGACCGTATATTTGAAAAGTTGGGATCACATCTGATGTCCCGAGAAAATGACTTGGGCACATACTTTGCTGTCTGGGCCCCAAATGCCAAATATATATCTGTTGTAGGCAATTTCAATCAATGGGACTCAAACTCCCACCCCTTAAAGGTCAGAGAAGATGATTCCGGAGTCTGGGAAGGCTTTATCCCCAATGTGTTTCAGGGAGAGACCTATAAATACCATATTATCTCCCAATACCAAGATTATACTGTGGACAAGACCGACCCTTATGCCAAGTATTGTGAACAAAGTCATCAATTGGCCTCTATTGTCTGGGATCTGGAATATGTCTGGCATGATAGTCATTGGATGGGGACAAGAAAGGAAAAACAAAGTCTGCAAGCCCCCTTCTCCATTTATGAACTCCATCTCGGCTCTTGGTTAAGACTGTCAGATGAAGACAATCGCTTCCTGACCTATAAGGAGTTAGCTGATCGTTTAACAGATTATGTCCTGAGCATGGGCTTTACTCATGTTCAATTGCTCCCAGTTATGGAACATCCATTTTACGGCTCATGGGGTTACCAATGCCTGGGATACTTCGCCCCTACCAGTCGCTATGGGAATCCGCAGGGGTTGATGTACCTTATTGATATACTTCATCAAAACAACATTGGGGTCATTTTAGATTGGGTTCCATCCCATTTCCCAACCAATGAATCGGGTTTGGTCTTTTTCGACGGCACACATCTTTACGAGCATAAGGACCCCAAGCTTGGCTTTCATCCGGATTGGAAAAGCTCTATTTTTAATTATGGCCGGAATGAAGTCCGATCCTTTCTGATAAGCAGCGCCAGATTCTGGCTGGAATATTATCACGCTGACGGGATCAGGGTCGATGCTGTTGCCTCTATGCTCTACCTTGACTATGGCCGACAAGATGGTCAATGGATACCTAACGAATATGGCGGACGGGAGAATCTGGAAGCCATAGACTTTATCCGGACACTGAATGAAACCCTTTACACTGCCTTTCCAGATATCCTGACTATTGCTGAAGAATCGACCTCCTGGCCCATGGTCACCAAACCTGCCTATACCGGAGGCCTGGGTTTTAAAATGAAGTGGAATATGGGCTGGATGCATGATACCCTGGAGTACTTCGCCAACGATCCGGTCTTTCGAAAATACTACCACAACAGACTGACCTTCAGTGTCTGGTATGCCTTTACCGAGAACTTTGTCCTGCCCCTGTCCCACGATGAAGTGGTCTACGGCAAGCTATCCCTGCTTGAGAAGATGCCAGGAGACGACTGGCAAAAATTTGCCAATCTGCGACTTTTATTTGGCTATATGTATACCTATCCGGGCAAGAAACTTGTCTTCATGGGGGGTGAATTCGGACAGAGACAGGAATGGTATCATGAAGAGGGTCTTCACTGGTCTTTGCTTGATCACCCTGCTCATAAAAACCTTCAAAAATGGTTGGCTGAACTGAATCTACTCCATAGATATGAACCGATCTTACATAGTCAAGACTTTAATGAGCAGGGATTCGAATGGGTTGATTTTTCAGACCAGGAAAAGAGTATCATCAGTTTCTTGAGAAGATCCGGGCAAAGTAAAAGGGCTTTTCTGATTGTCTGTAACCTTACCCCGGTACCCAGGCACAACTACCGCCTGGGAGTGCCCTGGTCGGGATTTTGGCGAGAACACCTGAACAGCGATGCCAAAGAGTACGGCGGAAGCGGACAAGGCAATCTCGGAGGATGCTACTCAACCCCCATCCCTGTGCATGGCTACTACAATTCCCTTGTCCTGACCCTACCTCCCTTGAGCATACTCATATTGCAGTACCAGGCCAGCAACCGTGAACCGTGAAAGAAAAAAGTGCTGGAATCAGATTGTCAACCATGGACTGAAAAAACAGACTTGTACAACCCGGTTTAAAAAATATAAGCAATAAATATCTATGGTAATTATTCAAAGGTTAATCTTTGTAACCGATAATTTTTCCTTAAAAATTACAATCCAGGTAACTGTTTAGCTAATTGAAAAAGGGCATTTTCTTTGCACTCGTCAGTGGTAAGGCTGTAGAGTTTCTTTGCGTTTTGATGGGGGAAACCCCACCGTAGACATACGACAGATCAGACATTATATAACCAAATGTTCAACAATCATTTAAGTCAAGCAAGAGCACCAAGGCCAAGAGTGGGGAGGGGGCAGGCATGCCCCCATCAAAAAAGCTTAGAAACTCTAAGCCTGAGAACGTGAGTGCAAAGAATTGCCCTTTTTCAAAATATCAAATTTGTAAC
>CAYUNZ010000136.1:0-7285 GCA_964446205.1 uncultured Desulfohalobiaceae bacterium
ATTATCCAGGGATAATGTTTTTATTTATCAGATGATTCTAGTTTTTTATTGTTCTTTTGCCAAACCTTGTTTAATTTGACTATGACCTGATTGGTGATTTCAATAGCCTCATTGTTGTAAATGACCCCACCGTTTTTTTTGTCAAGGATCAGTGTATAGCCATGATTTTTACCATATCCTCTGATGACTTCAACCAACTCTTTAATTATCGGTTCTCGTAATTTTTGTTCTTTTAGTTGCATCTTTTTCTGATAACTCTGATAAAGGTCTTTAAAGTCTCTGACCTTTTGTTTGTATGCTGTTTCTTTATCAATTTGTGCTTCCTGGCTAAGAACAAGGCTCTGTTTTTGGATCTCTTCCCTTAGCTTATCGATTTCCGACTTTTTTTTGTCTAGTTTGCCCTTGATGTCAGAGAATTCACTCTTGAGTTTGTTTATTGCCTTTTGACCTGGATCTGATTTTTCCAGGACCTGTTGGAGATCAACAACAGCAATTTTGATATCTTCAGACCAGGACTGAACAGTAAATAGTAGCATGAAGAATATTGTAAAAATTACTATTCTACGCATATCTCTAACTCTCCTTGATACAATTTTTTAGTTAATTAAAAGAATCTTCCTATACTGAATTCGAATTTTCCATTGTTATTATCTAAATCGTCTAAAGGATAGCCATATTCAAGCCTTAAAGGCCCCATTGGCGATTGCCATCGAATGCCGGTACCAACACTTTTATACAGGTCTAAATCAATAGTTTCATCTTGATCCCAGACATCACCGGCATCAAAAAAGAAAAGCCCAAGAAGCCCAAGATCTTCTTTGATAGGAAAGGTTAGCTCGTAATTAGTATAAATAGTTTTATAGCCCCCGATGTCTGCTCCTTTATCGTCTTCGCAAGATATATCCCGATAGTCATAGCCACGAACTGTATTGATACCCCCTAAATAAAATCTTTCAAAATCAGGTACTTCATCACCGGAATTTTCAAAGAGATAACCAATCTTCCAGCGCATATTAAAAATAAATTTCCAAATAAAGGGTTGAAAATAGCTGAATTCATAAGTTGTTTTGATAAAATTATCATCTCCACCCAATAATCCACCGGCATATTCTATTGTTGCTGTATTGACAGTTCCTTGAGTAGGATTGAGACGCTTATTTGTTGTGTCACGAACAAGAGAGGTAGCAATTGCATTGGACCAATTTTTGCCTTCAATATCTTTTATCTCCTCACTAGCATCATTGTCTATGTCGTCAACGTAGTATTGTTCAGTCCTAAGATTCCAGTAAAGACGGGAATAATTGCCCAGGCTGTAAGCAAATTTGAGTTTTCCGCCTTTTGTATCTAAATCATAATCATCGAAATCTTGAATGGTGTTGTAGGCATCAAAACCTAGTCCTAAAGGACTGTCATAAAGATGTGGATTCCAAAAACTGGCTTGGTATCGTGTTGTGTCCATACCAATAGTCCCAATAAAACTAAGACGATAGCCTTTACCAAACAAATTTCTTTCTTCGACTTGACCGGTGAAAAATATATCTTCAACACTTGAATATCCGGCCCCAGCACTAAATGAGCCAGTCGATTTCTCCTTGATTTTGACCTTTAGATCCATTTGGTTGTCTTTAGAGGTAGGGATAGTTTCAATCTCTACAGATTCAAAATAATCCAACTTGTTTAATTTTTGTTTGGATCTGGACAGTTTGGCCCCGCTAAACTTATCTCCACCGGTTAGCAGGACTTGTCTGCGAATTACATTGTCTCTGGTCTTTTCATTCCCAGAGATTAACACCCTACGGATAAAGACTTGCTTTTCCTTGAAGATGGTATAGATCACATTGATAATTTTTTGGGATGAGTCTTTCTTGAGATCTACTTCAACATCGGCAAAGGCATACCCATAATTGGAATAATAATCTATCAGAGATTGCATGTCATCACGCAAAACAGAGCGGTCAAAGTACTGATTGTTATCAGCTAGATTGTCAATTTTTATTTGCTTCAGTAAAGTTTTTCGATCCGCAATAAAATCCCCTTTGAATTTGACCGAACCGATCTTATATCGCTCACCTTCCACAACATTAAAGGTAATATAGATACCGTCTTTTTTAAAGTTAATCTCTGGTTGTCCGACCCTGACATCCATGAAACCCCGATTGGCATAATAGGCCTCGAGCATAGCCGCATCGCGGTCCAAGAGTTCCTCTTTTAGAACTCCTCCCCCAGTTATCCAGGAGAAGAGTCCCCTTTCTGAGAGAGCCAATTGGTCTTTCAAGTCATCCAGATCTAATTTCTTGGCCCCTTTAATTTCTATATGTTCAATATAGAGTTTGTCACCTTCTTTTATATCCAAGATCAGTTTGGACTCTTTTCCACTGATCGGTTCTTGGTGGTAGGAGACCTGAATATTATAGTACCCCTTCTTGCGATACATATCCTTTATTTTTTGTAAATCCTCTTGCATGACCTTGGGGTTAAGAACAGAACCGGATTTAATACTCATGGCCTCTAGAATGTCATCCGGATCTATTTTCTTGGCCCCATGAACCTCTATAGATTTTATGTGTGGTTTTTCTTTGACTTTAAAGGTAACTTTCTTACCATCTTTGATGTTATTGACAAAGACCTTGACATCATCAAAGTAGCCAGTTTGATAGAGTTTCTTGACATTTTTATCGATCTCCTGTGGATCATATTGATTGCCTTCCTGGATTGTTAAACGCATCAATACGGCATCGTCACCTAGTATTTGGTTGCCTTGGATTTGGATTTCAGCAATTTCTTGCTGTTCAAGGACCGCTTTTTTGACCTTGGTGGCTAGTTCCTGAATAGCTGGTTGTATATTGATTAGACCTTTTTTGGATACATAGAGGGCCTTTGTTGACATGGGTTGGTATGGTTTGACCAGGCGAACATCTAAACTGATTGACTGACCAGCTTGGCTGAAGCTGCCATAGAGAGCATAATCAACATCGGCCAAAATGGCCAGGTTTTTGACTGTGGATAGGTCCAACATTTGAATCTTCTCGGTTTGCAGCAATTGGTAAGTATCCTTTTTAGAGAGGATATCAAAACCTTTTTCCCTAAGTTGCTCTCTCAAAAGGACAGATAAATCTTTTCGGAGATAAGACAGGTCTTTTTCTGCATTCAAAGCGAAAGGCAGGATCATTAGCTTTGTCTTGGTAATCTTTTGAGCTTGCAGAGAAGGGGTAATAAAACAGACACAGAAAGTCAAAGTCAGTATCCAAATGTAGGATTTATCTCGAAGAATCAATTTCATTAGATTCATAGAGTTCTCCACTGTAAAGTTGGAACTTTCGTTCCATTTTATTGGCTAGTTCAATATTGTGAGTGACAACAACAAGGGTAGTTTTTATTTGATCATTTATTTGCAACAGGATATTGCCGACCTTTTCCCCGGTATTCCTATCAAGATCTCCTGTTGGTTCATCGGCCAGCACGACCTGCGGTTTTTTTATCAGGGCGCGAGAGATAGCAGCTAACTGCCTTTCTCCACCAGACAGGGTTGCCACAGGTTGATAGGCTTGATCAATCAATCCAACCAAGTTGAGAATCTCATAGGCTTGTTCAAAGGCATTTTTTTTGGATTGCCCGGAAATGATCGCTGGCATGGCCACATTCTCAATTGTGTTGAATTCAAAAAGCAGATGATGAAATTGAAAGATAAAACCAATATTATTGTTACGGAATACAGCCTTCTTCTCCCAGTTGTAATCGCTTATGTCCTCATTTTGGAAAAGGATTTTCCCTGAAGTCGGACTGTCGAGTCCGCCCAAAAGATGAAGCAAGGTTGTTTTTCCTGAACCAGATGCTCCTATTATAGCTATCGATTCTTGCTGTTGGATGTGAAAGTTTATATTGTTCAAAATGATTAAGTTTTCTTTAGGTCCTTTGACCTCTTTTGTTACCTCTTGGAGCTTATAGGTTGGTTGATTCTCATTCATACCGGAGCACCTCGGTTGGTTGCAAAAGAGCGGCTTGCCTGGCTGGGTATAAGGTGGCCAAAAAACAAAGTGTCAGTGCTCCAAGGCCGATTAGACAAAGTTCCAAGCTGTTTAACTGCATGGGAATATGACTTAGATAGTATATATCTTTGGGCAATTTGATGAACTTATATTTTTCAAGGACAAAACTAAGAGACAAACCTACCAGGTAACCCAAAAAAGTCCCGATACATCCTATGACAGTGCCCTGCCAAACAAATATTTTTTTGATGTTCTTTGGTTTTGCCCCTAAGGACATCAAGACAGCAATATCTTTCTTTTTTTCCATAACCAGCATGATTAAGGTGGTGATTATACTGAAGGAACCAACCAAAACGATCATTATGAGGATGATGGCCATGGCGGTTTTTTCCAGTTTAAGGGCTGAAAACAAACTCTTATTCATCTCCATCCAGGTCCTAACCGCAAAAGGGAATCCCCCCAAGACATCAGTAATTTCTTTTTTTATTTTTGAGGCGGCATAGATGTCCTTGAGGCTGATCTCTAGACCGGTAACCCTGTTACCCGAAAATCCCAATATCTTTTGGGCTGTTGAAAGCGGTATATAGATCAAAGAAGAGTCGTATTCGTACATGCCGGTGTCAAATATGCCTACAACTGTAAAAGGCTGAATTTTAGGTGAATAACCTGCAGTTGACTGACGTCCGCTAGGGATAAGCATCTGGACTAAATCATGCAGTCCAACTCCAAGATATTCAGCCATAACTTTGCCGATAATAATACCTGGCTCATCAGAGTTGGTTTTTGTCAAAGAACTTAGAGAACCTTTTGACATTGTTGTTTTGAGATTAAGTGCATTTTCAGCTGTGTGGGGATTAATACCCCTTAAAGCCGCTCCTTTGACCCCATAGGGTGACCTAAGCATTACCTCTGAGTAAATGAACGGGTTGACTTCAATGATGCCCGGTATCTTTTTGATTTTATTCTGTAAGGAAGAATGTCCTTTAAATGTACCATGGGCGTTGGAAACTACAATATGGGCGTTTACTCCCAATATTTTATCCCGTAAATTAGAGCTGAAACCATTCATGACCCCAAGAACAACAATTAGTGAAGCCACTCCTAGGGCTACGCCAATTATGGATGTAAAGGAAATGATCGAGATAAAACGTTGTTTGCGCCCGCTAATCAGGTAGCGTAGGGCAATAAAAAATTCGAATGGCATTAGTTAGCTGTGTTTTGTTCATGTTTCAAAAGAGGGAACAAGATAACCTCACGTATTGATGAGGCATCAGTGAAGAGCATAACCAGTCGGTCAATACCTACCCCTTCTCCAGCTGCCGGTGGCATACCATACTCAAGGGCTTTGAGATAATCCTCATCCATAAAGTGTGTTTCTTCGTCACCGTGGCTCTTTGCTTTGACTTGTTCCTCAAAGCGTGCCCTTTGATCACGGGGATCGTTTAACTCAGAAAAGGCATTGGCAATTTCCTTTCCGGAGATGAAAAGTTCAAATCTGTCGGTCAGATTGGGGTTGTCAGGGTTTCTTCGAGAAAGAGGAGAAATATCAGTTGGATAGTGATAGACAAAGTGAGGCTGAATTAATTTGGGTTCAACCAAAAGATCAAACAATTTTGCCTGCAGTTTACCTAAGGACTCTTTTGGTTGAACATTTTCGCCAAGATTTTGAACAAGGTCTTTGGCTGTGTCTCTATTCTGATAGTCTTCCGGCTTCAGGTTGCCGTAACTTTCAAGGGCTTGGAAAAAAGATATTCGATGCCATGGGGGGCTTAGATCTATCTCCTGGTCTTGATAAGTAAGGCTCTGTTTATTGAGGAGTTTCTGAGCCAGAGAGGCGATCATGTTCTCTGTAAAATCCATGAGATCATAGAAATCGGCATAGGCCCAGTAAAATTCGAGCATGGTGAATTCTGGGTTGTGTTGAGTAGACACCCCTTCGTTGCGAAAGTTCCGGTTTATCTCGTAAACTTTTTCTAATCCTCCTACTAAAAGCCTCTTGAGATAGAGTTCAGGAGCAATTCTGAGGTATAATTTCATGTCTAAGGCATTATGGTGTGTCTCAAAAGGTTTTGCAGTTGCCCCTCCAGGTATTGGTTGCATCATAGGGGTCTCGACTTCCATGAAGTCAAAACTGTCCAAATAGTCCCGAATTGTTTTTAAGAGCTTGGTCCGTATCTTGAAAATCTCTTTGGTATGAGGAGTGACTATTAGATCGACATAACGTTGCCTATACCTTGTCTCAACATCTTTTAGACCGTGAAACTTCTCAGGAAGAGGTCTTAAAGACTTTGTAATCAATTTGATTTTTTGGGCATGAACGGTGAGCTCATTCGTTTTAGTCCTAAATAATTCTCCTTGGACCCCTATTATGTCCCCGATATCAAAATTCTTGAATTTTTGATATTCTTCGGTTTTTATAGTATCTCTCTGGACAAAGACTTGGATTTTTCCAGTATGATCTTGCAAATGGAGAAAAGCAGCTTTGCCGAAAGATCTAATAGCCAAGATACGTCCTGAGATTGTAAAGTAGGTCTCCTGTTGGTCTATGTCTTCGATAGGCAATTGATCGTATTTATCAATCAATGAGCCGATATCAGTGCCTTTACGGAAGGAGTTAGGGAAGAGTTCTAGCCCGGTTTGTTCAAGTTGTTGAGCTTTTTTATAACGTTGTTGCAATACTTGGCTTGATTTTTCAATAGATTTGCTTTTGGTGCCCAAGAGTTCTCCTTTTGCTCTCAAGATATATAAATGGCCTGCAAGAAGTATGTCTTTACAAGCAGTTTGAAGCTCAAGACTTATTTACCCGGTGGGGTCTCTCCCCCAACAAATAAGATAAGAATCTCAACTGCTTTATCACTAAAAATTTCAAAAGAAAGCCCTTTTTTCGATTAGTTGAAAAAGGCTAAACAGTTACGTTTGACCTAGTTTGTAAATTAGACGCTTTACCAATGTATTATATTTCAATTTGAGTCAATAGGTAATATTTAGATGAAAACATCGTGTTTAAGACTCATTTTTTTAAGTGAAAATCTTTACCTCGTCAAGCTTATCAGTCTCTTTTGAAAAAGCTGATATAGATTGTGTGAACATGATTTATCTAAATATCAAATAGTTAACTTATTGAATAGTTATATAGATCAATTTGTTCCTTTATGCAAAATGATAACCTTTCCTGTTGAATCTATAAAGCTCTAATCGCCAATTAAGCAGCTTAGATTTAAGTAGTTTTATCCGGAAACTGCCTTTTTTCCGTTTGGCTGCGTCAGTCTGCAAAATTATTTGTCAACGTATTAAGATAC
>CAYUNZ010000137.1:0-7237 GCA_964446205.1 uncultured Desulfohalobiaceae bacterium
CACGAAACACACGAAAAAACACGAAAAGAAGAATGAAAATTTATAATAATAATTTAGAAGGTTTTTGAAAGCTTTCCATTGTTCGTTGTGAAACAATTGCAGGGCTCATGGCCGTTAACATGAGAAGAATCAGGTTGTGAAATACAAATGTTAATCTGTAGTGCAGAGGGAGATTATAGATCGAATTTGATGTAAAACCAATATTGAGTTATTATAAGCTGTCAAATTCTATTTTAGAAGACGGATAAAGTCATATACTTGGTGGAGCTATGAAAAACACGGAGATTGAAGTAAAAATAAGAGAAGAGTTAAATAGTTTGCCATTGGTTGATGTGGCAGTATGGGATATTCTTACTTTGTTGGAAGATCCAGAGAGCAATTTTAATCAGATAGTTAGTATGTTATCCCCGGACATTGCGGCAAAATTTATCAGTATTGCCAATTCAGCTTTCTATGGGGGTGAGATTGTCTCACTCAAGCATGCCATAAGTATCCTGGGCTACAATAAGATGCAGGAAATCCTTGTCAGTGCCTTTCTTATGGATCATTTTTCCAAGGCCTCAGAGTTTACCGGCTTTGATTATGACAAGTTTCAAAGGCAGTCACATTTTTGTTCTATTGTAGCCTGGTTTTTGGGACAAGCCCTGGACTACGAAAAGAAGGAGGACCTTTTCACTATAGCTATGCTTAACAATATTGGAAAACTGGTCTTGTCAGTCTATTTCCCTGAGCAGTATAAAGAGATCATTACTCTGAAAGAAAGGGATAATCTGGCGAGTAATGAGGCTGAAAAGCGAGTGCTGGGTTTGGATCATGGTGATATAGGGGCTCTAGTTCTGGAGAGATTCGGTGTTAGTCAGACTACTTGCCAGGCAGTGCGTTATCATGAAAAAGAGATTGAGCATCTCCCTGATGAATTTGATTTCCAGCTGATAATGATTGTCAAAGAGGCGACAAAGATTGTTGATGAACTTGTTTTACCCAAAAAAGAGGATTCCACCAAGATAATAGACTATTTAAATCCCATTGTCTATCAGGCTAAGCAGATGGGGGGTGAATTAATAAGGACAGAGATGAGAGATAAAGGATATCGAGAGGTTTTTGATGACCTCTTGCAAAGAGTCTCTGCTATGATCTTTGATGAATTGGCCAAGATATACTCAAAACGACAATGAGATCACTGACTTCACTGACTGGCTTTTAAAAACAACGAGATGTAATCCATCTTATCAAGAGTCCCATCAAATTTATCTATTCCTTTCAGAAAGTCACCCAGGAGATACTCCTGATCAAAATCCTCAGACACATGAGCTATCCGGCTAGTAGCTAGGATAAAATTATTGATCAGGCACCTTTTTGTCTCATGTTCATCCTCTTGCATAATCATATCTTCGGTCTGTTTCAGGTACTGATCAATCTGATTTTTGTTCATGGTCTCCATATTTTGGAACCATAGATGTGATTGTAGACCTTGGTTGTCGAGTTTGGAAGCCAACTTAAAGCTATGGATATGGTTTTTGGAACCACTGTGAAGTAGATTCTTACAATTATCAATGAATCTGTTAGTTTGATCTTTATGCTCGAAAATTTTTAAGAGCTTTGAATAAATTCTTCGTACTTCTTCATTGTTTTCAGTGCTAAAAGCATTACTCAAAGATTGAATGTCTTTACTCTCTTTGGAAATAGAAGAATGGTCTAGCTTGGATTTTAGATAATTGCAGTTAGTTACCCTGGTCAGGTCCTGGTTATTTCCTTTGTCTGGGGAAAAAGACTTTATTATGGTTTGGAACAGAGGACTAATTTTCATTGATAAATGCTTTTTCCAAAAATGTTGGGGCTAGATGTGCTGAAGAAAAGTAGAAAATGGATATAAGGCTTTCAAAAGAAAGGTCGGTGTGTAAGAAAAAGCTGATAGATGACATAAGGCAACCCGGCTATCTCGTTAAGATCCGTGGCTTTCCGTCCCTGTCTCGCAACAGGTTTGGCTTTATCAATATGAAAGATAAGAAAATACAGCAGGTTATTGACTATAAACAGAAAAGAGTAGATTTTTAAAAAAGGAATTTGGCGCGCCAGGGAGGATTCGAACCCCCGACCTACGGCTTAGAAGGCCGTTGCTCTATCCTCCTGAGCTACTGGCGCATCAGATATATTGTATATATTATACTTTGTTTGGTCAAGCCTAGTTTTTTGAATGTTTGCTCTGCTCATGGACTTTTTTTTATCAATACGTTAAGGCTTTTGGGCGCTATAGTTGTCTAGCTAGTTTTCATCCGGAAACTGCCCTTTTTCCGTTTGATTGCGTTAATCTGCAAAATTATTCGTCAACGTATTAGTAAGATACGCCTTCTCATAATTTATTGAGCTGTGCAATTGCTATATTAGCTACTTTACGTTAACCGTTGACCGAAGAATTAAGAACTATAGTGCTCCAATTTTGGTTTTGCCAAAATTGGAGCCGTTAATAGTTATTTGGATAAAACCTAATTTGGATGACTATACTAAATTGAGGTGGTCTATGGATAATTCACTCTTTCAATATATCCCCTCGGTTGATCAGGCCCTTAATTTGCTAAATGAGGATAAGGAATTAAAAAATTTTCCCAGGTCATTACTAAAAGAACTGGTTAACGAATTTTTTGATGTTTGCCGTCAATCTATCAGGCAAGGGAGTATGACCGAACCTGAACAGTTATCCTTAGGCATTCTTAAACCATGGCTCTTTTCGTATGTTCGCGACCGTGCAAGACCAAACTTTAGACGTCTTATCAATGCCACCGGGGTGGTCATCCATACTAATCTGGGCCGGTCACTATTGGCCAAATCAGCTATAGAGAGCATTACCCAGGTCTGTGGCTCGTATTCCAATCTAGAGTTCTCACTTGAGACAGGTAAACGGGGTAGCCGGTATGATATGGTAGAGAATATCTTATGTGACCTGACCGGGGCAGAGGCTGCTTTGGTAGTAAACAACAATGCCGCAGCCGTGCTTTTGATGTTAGACACCTTGGTCAAGGGAAAGGAGGTCATTATCTCTAGAGGTCAGTTGGTAGAGATTGGTGGCTCTTTCCGTATTCCGGAAGTTATGGCCAAAAGTGGGGCCAGATTAAGAGAGGTAGGAGCCACAAACCGAACCCATCTATACGACTATGAGCAGGCAATCAATCCTGAGACAGGGGCAATCTTAAAGGCCCATACTTCCAATTATCGGATTATAGGCTTTCAAAAGGAGGTCGGTCTTAAAGACTTGGTCGGTTTAGGAAAAACCTATAACTTACCCGTGCTTGAGGATTTGGGCAGCGGGAATCTTTTTAGATTCCCAGGCGATACGAAAATGGATGAACCAACTGTACAAAGTGTTATCAAGCAAGGGGTCTCTGTAGTTACTTTTAGTGGGGACAAGTTATTGGGTGGACCACAGGCCGGAATTATTCTTGGTCAAAAAGATTATATCCAGAGGATTAAGAAAAATCCATTAAATAGGGCCTTGCGTATAGATAAAATGACTTTGGCCGGATTGGAAGCTACCTTGAGATTATATAAGGATCCAGAATCGGCTAAAGACAAGATACCGAGTCTAAACATGATTTGCGCCAAGCCTCAAGCCTTAAGGGCCAGGGCGGTTAGATTGGCTACCAAGATGAGAAAAGAACTTGATCCGTGGTTTGAGATAAGCACCCGGGTTGATTCTTCCCGAGTTGGGGGTGGAGCTAGCCCTGAGTTGTCCTTACCGACCTATGTTATTTCCCTAAAGCCGAAAAAGGAGATAAACATTGAGTCCATCAGGCAAATTCTTCTTCACACGAATCCCCCTTTAGTAGGTAGGGTTGAGGAAGAGCAGTTGTGTTTGGACCTGCGAACGATTCAATCCAATGAATTGACATTAGTAGCCAATGTTTTTAAACAAGCGATTTTGATCAAGCAACAACAAAAAGAATGTTGACCGTTGACCGAAGAATTGAGAGTTAAGGACTAAACTAATACGTTTTTTTCTTATTTTTCGGTCCACGGTCCACGGTCAACGTCTTCTTTCTTGCGGTTCACGTTCTTTTCATGCTTCTTTGTATATGCCAGGATTTGTTGATCTGTTAAGTAAAGAAATAAAGGAGTAATCATGGAGATCCCTTTAGAACACAGCCCAAAGAATGTTTGGGAAGTCTATTCAAGACAAGAGGATCAAAGCTCTATCGAGAGCTTTTCCCAAAACTATATTGATTTTCTTTCCAAGTGCAAGACTGAACGAGAGACAGTCAAGTGGGTTAAAGACAATCTGGAGCAAAGTGGTTGTGAAGAAAGCCCGTCTTCTTCTCTTTTTATGAGGACTGACAAGGCCAAAACCATATTAATGGCCAGAAAAGGCAGAAGAGCCCTTGAACAAGGAGTTCGTCTGATAGGTGCCCATGCAGATAGTCCCCGCTTGGATTTGAAGCAACACCCACTTTATGAATCATGTGATTTGGCTCTGGCCAAGACCCATTACTATGGCGGGATTAGGAAGTATCAGTGGTTATCCAGACCATTGGCCTTGCATGGGGTTATCGTCCGAGCTGACGGCAGCCCTATTGAGATTGATCTGGGAGAGGAGTCTGAGGACCCAGTCTTTGTTATTGCCGATCTTTTACCCCATCTGGCCTCAAAACAAAATGAACAAAAGCTCTCTGAGGCCTTTGAAGCGGAAAAACTCAACGTCATACTTGGTAATAGACCTCTTGAGGGTGGTAGTGAGCAGGATAATGGTCAAGAAGGGAATAAGAAGTTCAAGAAACGAATATTACAGCTTTTGCGCTCAAAATATGAACTAATTGAGGAAGATCTTTATAGTGCCGAGTTGCAGATAGTGCCAGCCGGACAGGCCAGGACAGTTGGTTTGGATGCCTCCCTTATAGGAGGATACGGCCAGGATGATCGCAGTTGCGTTTTTAGTGCCTTTCAAGCCTTTATTCAGGAGGATGACCCAGAGTATACTCAAGTCATTATATTTTGGGACAAAGAAGAAATCGGCTCTGAGGGGGCAACTGGGGCCAAATCTTTTTTCCTGGAGTACACACTCCAGGATCTGATAAAAACATGGCAACCAAATACCTCATTATCCGAAGTCTTTCAGAATACAAAGGCCCTTTCCGCTGATGTCCATGGGGCTCTTGATCCGGATTATCAGGATCTGCATGATTTGCTAAATACTTCCAAACTTGGCTATGGTCCGGTTCTTTGTAAATATACAGGCCACAGGGGTAAGGTTGGGGCGAATGATGCTAGGGCAGAATATGTGGCTTGGTTGCGTAATCTGTTAAATCAAGCGGACATTCCCTGGCAGATGGCTGAGCTGGGTAAGGTAGATCAAGGCGGCGGGGGAACGGTAGCCAAATTTCTGGCTATGTATGGTATGGACATTATTGATTTTGGTCCAGGGGTCCTGGGTATGCATAGTCCTTTTGAGATCACCAGCAAGGCTGATATCTATACTACCTACATGGCTTTCAGGCAGTTCTTACGATCATAACCTTTTTCCAGTCTGATATGGGGCTTATACCTTGATTAAAGTAGATCCAAAAGACATTGACTGTAATGTCCCCTGGCTATTCTGGTCAAAAGAACTGGATAAGATTTTTTTGGAAAGTGTGGCTACCTGGGGTGTTCTCCAGCCGGTCGTTGTGTCTGTACAAGGGGATAGATATATACTTGTCTCGGGCCTAAAGAGAGTCCAGGCCTGTAAAGAGCTTAACAAGGAGGTCCCGGTCCATGTTGTTTCAGCCGACAATGAAATCGATCGGGCCAGAATATATATTACACTTAATCTAACCGGAATTAAAAGTATTTTGGACATAGTTATCTGTGCCAGGTTCTTTCAATCACGCCTGTCTGAGCAGGAGTTTTCCCGATTCCTGTCTAAAGAAATGGCTGAATGTATGTCCAGGAGATGCCTTTCTGGCTTACTGGATTGGCTCAGTTTATCCCCTTATTGGGACAAGCTATTATCAGCTGGTCATATCCATTTTGAGTTTGCCTCTTATTTGGCTCGTCTAACCGAACAAGACCTGGGGATTATGTATCCTTTGTTTGACAAGCTCTCTTGGTCAAAAAACAAGGCCAAGAATCTGATTACCTGGCTTTTTGAGATTAGTCTACGAGAGGATTGCTTGCTGTCTGACCTTATTAGAGATATGAAGCTCTTGGAAATCCTTGAACAGGATCTCTCACCAAAGGACTGTCAACAAAGGATACTCAATAAGGTACGTTCCCGGCGGTACCCTTGTCTGACACAGTTGGAGACTGAGTTCTCCGGTCTACAAAACGATTTAATGCCCTTGAAGTATTGGCGTTTGTTCCCTGAGCAGCACTTTGAGACCAATGGTTTATATCTTCAATCACTTATTCGTGACCGATCAGATACAGAACAGGCCTTAGGCGAACTACAGGACCTGGTCAGAAGAGAAAGGCTTCAGCCCTTCTGGGATTGGCAGGACAAACGTTTTAGTTGATATGTCGATGCTGCGGGATTGGATATTATGATCGAACTCCCTTCATATCTTAATAAAATCTCAAGGGTTGCAGTCGATGAAGAGGTCAAGGATTCGCCTTTAGCCTTAAGGTTAAAGCAGGGCTTACCTCAAATACCCTGGGAAATACTCTCATCAGGAGAGGAACTTGAGAATAAAGACAAAGAGTCTTCTCTTGTTTATCTTAAGTCCTATAAAGGCAATTTTCTTAGATTTTGTCCTGGAACCAAGTTTTATCGCTGTTGCGGCTACAGGATAATTCATATTGGTGAGAATTGTCCCTTAAATTGCTCCTATTGTATTTTGAAGGCCTATTTTCAGGACGGGGTGCAAAAGGTATGGGCCAATCAGGAAGATCTCTGGAGAGAGTTGGAGCAAGAGTTCTTCAGTCATCCTGAAAAGCTATATAGAACCGGAACAGGTGAGTTTACAGATTCATTGGCCTTGGAGCCATTGACAGGTTACAGCCAAGACCTTATTGCCTTTTTGGGACGGTTCCCTAATGTATGTTTGGAACTAAAATCAAAAATTGTCGATTTGTCCTGGATAGACAAGGTCAGGCGAACGGATCGGGTCTTGCCGGCCTGGTCTCTGAATGCCCCGGAAATTGTCAGATATGAGGAGCGAGACACTGCCGGGCTTGAAGACCGTCTCAAAGGGGCTCGGGAGTGTGCCCAACTCGGTTTTCGGGTTTGTCTACATTTTGATCCGATTATTCGGTTCCCTGGCTGGAAACAGGG
>CAYUNZ010000138.1:0-7200 GCA_964446205.1 uncultured Desulfohalobiaceae bacterium
TTATAACCACCCCTGGCCCCTCCTTAAAAAGGAGGGGAACTTATAATGATTGTTCCTCTTAGATTCCCCTCCTTTCAAAGGAGGGGAACTTATAATAATATAATGATTGTTCTTCTTAAATTCCCCTCCTTTCAAAGGAGGGGATTAAGGGGTGGTTGTTATATTTTTTATTTCAACATCTCAATATGATAAGCAAATTATTTCATGTTAACCCCCATGCCCTGGCGGGCACAACTAAGCATGAAAGGTTTAACTGTAATACAATGAAATTGTTGGCATTTTGATTATTTTCTTTTCTTCGGTCAACGGTCAACGGTTCACGATCGACATTCTTTTCATAGGGTTAATCTTATTTTTAATGCCAGGGCTTTCAAGTCCTCTTAAGGATATTGTTCTCGTTTTATAAGTAATAAACCGCCAACCAGATAGTCTCTTCATCATGGTCAGTCCATTCTATCCTGTGCTTTTCATGGGCTCGGATATTGACATAGTCTCCGGATTCAAGAACCAAAACCCCCTCTCTGTTTTCAAACCTAAGTCCTGCCCTGCCTTTGACCAAAAGAACAAACTCACTGGCCTCTTGATCATACCAGAATCCTGGCTTTGAAGCATGACCTTTGGAGACTATCCGCTCAATCCGTACCTGAGGGGTATCTATCAAGTTCTCAAAAGATTCCTCTTGTAGATCCTCAGGAATAAGATCATATAAGCTGCCTTTCACTAGTAGTCGTTCAAAAGTACCTTGAGCATTGTCCATAAAACAAAATTGATTTTTATCTGCTTATTTAAAAGACCTTAAACTATCTTCCATTTCATTCAATATATCCGGGTCGTCAATAGTAGCCGGAACTTTGTACGCTTTTTTATCAGCAATCTTCTTGATTGTCCCTCTAAGGACCTTCCCGGATCTTGTCTTTGGTAACCGATTAACCACCAGCGCCTTTTTGAAAGCCGCTACCGGTCCTATCCTATCCCTGATCATCTGCACTGCCTCTTTTTCAATGTCTGCAGGGTCCCTATCCACACCTGCACTCAAAACCAAAAGGCCAATAGGTACCTGACCTCTTAATTTGTCCTCTATCCCTACTACCGCACATTCAGCAACATCAATATGTTCGGCCAGAATCTCCTCCATTCCACCGGTAGACAATCTATGGCCGGCAACATTGATGACATCATCAGTCCTGGTCATAACCCAGACATAGCCATCCTGGTCAATAAAACCAGCATCCTCTGTATTATAATAACCCGGATATACGCTCAAGTAATGGTCAACAAAACCTTGATCATTGGCCCATAAAGTTGTAAGCCCCCCAGGCGGTAAAGGGAGCCTAACAACCAATGTACCAATCTCGCCAGAAGGCAAGGTATTGTTGTTTGCATCGACTACATGTAAATTCCATCCTGGAACCGGCTTTGTAGCCGAACCTGGCTTAACCGGAAAACTATATAAACCCAAACAGTTGGAGGATATAGCCCAAGAGGTTTCAGTCTGCCACCAATGATCAATCACTGGGATCTGAAGTTGTTTCTCGGCCCAATGTAGAGTATCCGGGTCCAAACGCTCTCCAGCCAGGAAAAGGTATTTAAACCCAGACAGATCGTAGTCCCTGATCAACTTCCCTTGAGGATCCCTCTGCTTGATAGCCCTAAAAGCAGTGGGAGCGGTAAACATGGTCTTGACCTTGTGCTGAGAAATAACCCTCCAAAATGCACCAGCATCAGGAGTTCCAACAGGTTTGCCTTCATAAAGAACACTCGTGCATCCCTTTAACAATGGGGCATAAACTATATAGGAATGTCCAACCACCCAGCCTATATCCGAGGCAGCCCAATAGACATCCCCTGGATCTACATTGTAAATACTCTTCATAGTCCATTTTAAGGCCACCATATGTCCGCCGTTATCATGAACAATGCCCTTAGGTTGTCCGGTAGTTCCGGATGTGTAAAGTATATATAGAGGATGATCGGACTCAACTGCTACACATTGTTTTGCATTGGCCTTTTCCAGCAACTCATCCCAGTCAAAATCTCGCCCGTCAATCATATCAGCCGGTTGCACAGACCGTTGATAAATGATACAGGCCTGTGGTTTGCTATCGGCTAATTCAATAGCCCGATCCAACAACGGTTTATAACTCACAATTCGATTGACTTCTATACCACAGGAAGCGCTTAGGACTAGTTTCGGTTTGGCATCGTTTATTCTAGTGGCCAATTCGTTGGCGGCAAAGCCGCCAAAGACAACGGAATGGATTGCCCCCAATCTGGCACAAGCTAGCATAGCTACAACCGCCTGAGGGATCATAGGCATATATATAATAACTCGATCCCCTTTCAAAACACCTAGATCTGAGATCACACCGGCAAAACGGGAAACCAGGTCTTTCATCTCCAAATAGGTAAAGGTTTCGATCTTGTCTGTTACCGGACTGTCATAAATAAGAGCGACCTGTTTTCCGCGCCCATTCTCAACATGCAAGTCAATAGCATTGTAGCAGGTATTTAATTCCCCCCCTGTAAACCATCGATAAAACGGTTTCTTGGAATCATCCAATACCTTATCCCATTTCTTAAACCAAAAACAATCCTCTGCCACCTCTCCCCAAAATGATTCCGGTTCCTTGATTGACCTTTGAAAATTTTCCTCATATAAGTTAGGCATATTACTCCCTATTTCCTATAGACAGACCATAAGCCAGTAAATCAAATTACAGACTTAAAGATATCAGTACAAAATTGACCCAACTTCCCTAATTCCTCACAGACCTGAACCCCATTGCCTTTCATTGTATCTATCTTGCCTTGAGCAGTCCCCTGTTTACCGCTTATGATCGCACCTGCATGCCCCATCCGTCTATCAGCCGGGGCTGTTACACCAGCTATAAAGGCTACTACAGGTTTGCTCACCTTGGCCCGAATATATTCAGAGGCCCGTTCCTCAGCATCACCTCCAATCTCGCCAACAATAACAATTCCTCTGGTATCAGGATCATCCTCAAAGGCAGCCAGACAATATTGAAAATCTACTCCATGGACCGGATCTCCACCAATCCCTAGACATGTAGACTGTCCAAGGCCCTTATTGGTCAATTGATAAACAACTTCATAAGTAAGTGTCCCGGAACGAGATACCACTCCAATAGGCCCTTTGGGTTTATGGATATCACCAGGCATGATTCCGACCTTACACTCTCCAGGCGTAATTATGCCTGGTCCATTGGGTCCAATCAATTGAGTCCCCTTGTCTCGGATATAGCTCTTGACCTTCATCATATCCATAATTGGGATACCTTCGGTTATAACTACAACTACCTCAATCCCGGCATCAACTGCTTCCAAAATTGCATCGGCAGCAAAGTTAGGGGGGACAAAGATCAGACTGCAATTGGCACCTGTTTTATCCACAGCCCGAAGTACTGTATTAAATATCGGTATTTCATCCATCTTTTGCCCGCCTTTGCCTGGAGTAGCTCCAGCAACGACTTTTGTCCCGTAATCCAGACAATGACGAGTATGAAATTGCCCCTCTTTGCCGGTTATTCCCTGAACCAAAACTCGGGTCTGTTTGTTGACCAATATACTCATAACCTTTCCTCAAAAACGGACAGAGCCTTTAGTAAGAACGTTTACCGTGAACCGTTGACCGTGGACCGTAAGAAAAACAAAAAAAGACAAGAATCAGAATTCGGTTTAAAGTTCCCTTCCTCTCTTCTTTCTTACGGTTCACGGTAAACGGTGCACAGTTCACAGACTACATTCTTCCCCAAGTTAATCTACCAGCTGGACAACTCTTTGAGCTGCCTCCTGAAGATCTTTAACGTTTATCAGATCCAAACCAGAGTCTCTAAGGATTTGCCTGCCTTTTTGGACATTGGTGCCTTCCATTCGAACCACGACAGGTACACTCAGGCCGATTTTTCTAGCTGCCTGAACTACCCCTTCAGCTAGGACATCACATCTAAGTATTCCTCCAAAAATATTAATCAATACACATTCTACCTTTCCATCGCTCAGGATGATCCTAAAACCGTTCTCAACCATCTCTTTACTGGCCCCTCCACCAACATCCAAAAAATTGGCCGGGGAGGCTCCGGCTTTTTTTATCAAATCCATAGTGGCCATGGCTAGGCCTGCACCATTAACCATATTCCCGACATTCCCATCCAGTCTAATGTAATTGAGTCCATATTTTGAGGCCTCTATCTCCAGAGGATCCTCTTCTTGAGGATCAAAATAGCTCAAAATCTCCTTGTGACGATAGAGACCATTTTCATCGAAATTGATTTTGGCATCCATACAAAAGAGTTGATCCTCTTTGGACAAAATCAAGGGGTTTATCTCCACCAAAGAGCAGTCATAAGCAACGTAGAGATCATAGATCCTGTTTATAATAAAACCCGACACCTTTCTTGTCTCGGCTGGTAAATCCAGAGCAAAGGCTATCTGTCTGAAATGATAAGGCTGAATACCCAAAAGTGGATCTATCCAAACCTTTATTATCTTCTCAGGTGTTTCTTCGGCTATCTTCTCTATATCCACACCACCTGCTCTACTGGCCATAATTACTGTTTTGGCAGTGGTTCGATCTTGCATAACAGCCAGATACAGTTCCTCTTTTATGTCCATCGCCTTCTCAACCAAGATCTTGTTAACCTTCCGCCCCTGGACCCCAGTCTGGGGTGTAACCAGATTCATTCCCAACATCGCATCAGCTAATGATTGTACCTCGCTTTCTGAATAGGCCAGATTAACTCCACCGCCTTTTCCTCTTCCACCGGCATGGATCTGAGCCTTCAGCACTACTGGGTAAGTTTCCAACTTCCTGGCTACATCCAGTGCCTCCTGAGTCGTAAAGGCAACCTCTCCAGGGGGCACACTTATATTATAACCAGCAAACATCTCTTTGGCCTGATATTCATGAATCTTCACCAGTCTTCTCCTCTGACTTATTTATCCTTACAACAAAGCTCGGTCAAAACCCCGTGCGTGGAACTAGGATGTAGAAAGGCTATTTTTTTACCACCAGCCCCATTAACCGGTTCTTCATTAATAAGCTTACAACCGCACACCTGAGCCTGCTCCAATTGGCTTTGTAAGTCTTCACTGTAAAAGGCAATATGGTGAACTCCCTCCCCATTCTTGTTAATAAATTTGGCCACAGGGCTGTCCTCTGAAGTCGGTTCTAAAAGCTCAATAGATAGCTCACCAAGAGGATAAAAAGCTGTTCGCACCTTTTGGGCCTCAATTTCCTCTACACCCTTACATTTTAATCCCAGGGTATCTTCATAAAATTTTCTGGCCTGCTCCAGGGAATTGACGGCAATACCAATATGATCGACCTTATTAATCATTTCCTACCCCCTATTTTTCTTGGAGTATTTAAGCCCTCATAGATCTATGATCCTAAACCCCTTTACATCAATATGAAAAGAACGTGGACCGTGAACCGTTGACCGTTGACCGAAGAAATAAGAATAATAAGTAATTTCTTAACCTCTTTGTCTTACGGTTCACAGTTCACGGTTCTCGGTTCACATTCTTCTCATGCTTGGTTGTCCAGCCCTTTCAAAAGGGCTGGATGATGGTTAGCATAAAAGAATTATGTCCCCATACTATACAGGAATATTGCCGTGCTTTTTGGGTGACCTGGCTTCCCTTTTAGTCTTTAATATCTCCAGGGCAGCTATTAGCTTGGGCCTGGTCTCACTTGGCATAATAACCCCATCAACATATCCCTTGTTGGCCGCACAATAGGGGTTGGAAAAGAAATCTTCATATTCCTCTATCTTTTCAGCCCGTTTGGCTTTAGGATCATCAGCAGATTTGATATCTTTTCTGTAAATCACACTGGCTGCCCCGCTAGCACCCATTACAGCAATCTCCGCCGTGGGCCAGGCAAAGGCTATGTCAGCACCCAAGTCTTTGGAGCACATGGCCAAATATGCCCCGCCATAAGATTTTCTGGTCACCAAAAGCATCTTGGGCACGGTTGCCTCTGAATAACACCACAGCAATTTTGCCCCATGTCTTATAATCCCTCCCCATTCCTGTCGGGTACCAGGATAATAACCAGGAACATCGGCAATAGTCAGTAAAGGTATATTAAAGGCATCACAAAACCGAATAAACCTGGTGGCTTTATCTGAGGCATTGATATCCAAGCTCCCGGCATTGTTCATTGGTTGATTAGCAATAACCCCGATTGAATATCCATTTAACCTGGCAAAACCGACAACGATATTCTTGGCATAATGCTGGTGCGGCTCAAAGAAATCCCCGTTGTCGACTATTGAATAAATCACCTTTTTTATATCATAGGCCCGATTGGGATTATCCGGAATAACAGTGTCCAGATCTGTATCCATGCGCTGCGAATCATCTCCAGAAGCCTGAATCGGGGGATCCTCCATATTATTTGAGGGCAAATAGGTCAAAAGCCTCCTGATATTTTCTATGGCCTCCTGATCGCTCTCACAGGCAAAATGGGCCACACCGCTTTTTTCATTATGAACCATGGCCCCACCTAACTCATCAGGGGCTACTTCCTCTCCGGTCACGGACTTGATTACTTCAGGACCGGTAATAAACATATAGCTGCTCTTCTTGACCATAAAGATCCAATCAGTCATGGCTGGAGAATATACCGCCCCACCGGCAGTAGGTCCCATGATAGCTGAAATCTGAGGTATTACCCCGGAGGCATTGGAATTGCGAAAAAATATTTGTCCATATCCTGACAAGGCATCCACTCCTTCCTGGATCCTGGCCCCACCTGAATCGTTTAAGCCAATAACCGGAATGCCTGACTTTAGAGCCAAATCCATAATCTTGCATATCTTTTTGGCATGCATCTCTCCCAAACTTCCAGCCATAGCAGTGAAGTCCTGGGAATAGGCACAAACATGCCGGCCATTAATCAGACCATAGCCTGTAATTACCCCCTCGGAAGGGACATCCTCCTTGTCCATTTCAAAGTTTACACAACGATGCTTAACAAACATATCTGTCTCTTGAAAAGAACCAGGATCAAACAATAGGTCCAGTCTTTCCCTAGCGGTCAGCTTGCCTTTCTCCTTTTGCTTGGCTACTGCCTTAGTCCCTCCCATTTTTAGAATCTCTTTTTCTCGCTCTTTGAGTTCGGCTATCTTGTCTTGTACTTTTGACATATTCCCATCCCTGCTTTTTCACTATTTG
>CAYUNZ010000139.1:0-7194 GCA_964446205.1 uncultured Desulfohalobiaceae bacterium
TTAAAAACTTATTATTTCCATATCCGGAAATTAGAAATTTCCGGATGGGAACTAACTAGTTTTCATCTGGAACCAACTAACAAGAATTCTTTATTCGCCTTTTTTTTCTAAGCGTGAAGCCAATCTCTCCAATTTATGAACAAGATTCTGGTCTAGATATTTAGATCCATCCTCATCTTCAAGTGATAATCCTGAATCAAAACTCCCTGCAGTTTCCTCCAGACAGTTTTTAAGCTCTTTTATTCTCGCCTCAAGCCTTTCCTTTTCCATCTGAGAAGGATCGTTTTCAAGGAGTTCACTATAAATAGAAATAGCCTGGGCATAGTCTCCCTGACCAGCCAAAATATCGGCCATAGTCCTGGTCTTATAGGGCTGCATATTTAAATCAGGCTCATCTTCTCCAAGAGCAGTTTTGTCTGCTCTAAATTCATTATTCTCTGAAGAGGTCTCGTTTTCCATACCCCATTGATTCAACTCCCCCAAATCAGTCAGGTCTTTTTTTTTAAGCCCCTGAAAACCAAGATTGAGGATCTCAGCCCATGACAAAGAATCTTCCGAGGTGGACAAAAAAACAAAACGAAGGGCTAATGACAGGTCGAGATTATGACCCTCTTCTTCCATCCGAGACCAATAATCCCAAATTTCTGGATATTTCTTAAGTAAAGAGATAACAGAGAAAAGTAGTCTCTGGATCTCGACCTCGTTACCTCCTTGACCAAGGATTTGAGAGAGAAGCAACTTTGCTTCTAGATGTTCGGGATGTTTATTCAAACCATCACGCAGGGTTTGAATCGCCTTATCCTTATGACCATCTTGTATATAAAGTTGGGCTAAAGGGAAAAAAATTTTCGAGGTTGGATCACTGGCCAATATTTCTTCATACCATTGAACTTTTTCCTTCATAAAATAATTCCCTTTTCTTGAAGCAATTAAACTGATACCAAAATCTACCAGTTATAAGCTACCTGAGCATCCATATCTGATCGGATCTACAGATCACGTATTAAGATGAATTAAAATTAATCTCCAGCATGCAAGAATATAAACCATTATCATTTCGGGGCTTATAGTAATCCAGGCTGTTATTTTAGACAAAATCGACTAGTCAAATTCATTCCTCAAACTTCATATACATTACTTCATCATCCCGGGCATAATGAAGCCGACAACGAATCTCTTTTTCCAATAATCTTGATTCCTTTTTCAACATCCTTATTTGTTGACTCAACTTACATGACTCAGTCTCAATTTTGTCCAGTCTATTCACGAGACTTTGCTTATATTGGCACTGTTCTTGGTAATAGATATAACCCCTGTTGCTCCAAATAAATTTGTAAGCCAAAAAGGCATCAAAAAGCAATAATAATACGATCAACCCTCGTAAAATCATGACCTCCGTCAACTATAGGCTATATTGTCGTAACCATTTAGATAGTAATCTCTTGAAACGTCATTGAGAGCATCTATGACAAAGCAATCTCTAACGGTAGATCACATATTCCGTATGAGATTGCTTAGCTACGCTCTCAATGACAAATATAGCTACCTTGTCCCCTAAATAGTTACGTATTATCCTCTTCCTGAGCTTGTTGCCATGGTTCATAAAAAAAAGAATATTCAGAAAGAGCTTGTTCTAAAAGCTCTTCTAACGGTTGAACCTTATAAGGCAAATAGCCATTTACTCCTTTTTGAAAAACATAGATCGAATTAAGGGAATAATCTTCTGGACCTATAAGCAGACAATTTACTTTCCTCCTGGTAGATCCCGGCCATTTCTCAATCTCTTGCAATAATTTCTCAGTCTCTGGAACATCTTCAAGGATGATTATCTGGTAGGTATGGACCCTTAACTTTTTCCAAGCCTCATGAACATCATATAGGATAGTAGTATAATATCCCTTATCATGTAAATACCTTTGACAGTTTTCTTGCCAGTTAGATTGATAACCAAACAATAAAGCTGTTGAACTCCCCAATGGAAATCTCTCTATTTCCAACTGTTCATACGAATTTGATTTGAACTCCTCAGTTCTAGGAACATCTTCTTCAGAATCAGCCGATCTCAATTCTCTTAGAGCAATCCTATTTTTTTCTCCACACTTGGGACAGGTAAATTTGACATGGTCGGTATCAGGCACTTTTGCCTCGGGGATATCGAAATGCTGCCCACAATTTTGACAATAAATCCTCATATCCTTGATATTTCCTTAACTTATCAAAATGACCCTTTTTGGGAATTATAATCAACATCCAATTCCAACCCTTCAATATCAGTAACCTTTTCTCCTCTCTCAGACTTGATCCAATCAATCATTTGCCCAAGCCTTGATTTGTCTGAACCGTTTAGCATGGCAATCTCTTCCGAGATTACCCCCTGCCGATACATATTGACCAGGGCATCGTCAAATGTCCTCATCCCATAACTCGAACTTGTAGACAAAACATTATAGAAAGTTTTCTCTCCATCCTCGCCATTGACTATAAGCTCTTTTATCCTCATATTATTGGTCAAGATCTCAAATGCAGCTACACGTCCCCCAGATATACTTGACATTAGACGCTGAGAGACAACATATTTCAAGCTTTCGGCCAAACGAGCACGTATCAAATGCTCCTCACTTAGTTCAAACATGCCAATGATCCTGTGAATGGTCTGAGAGGCATCACTTGTATGGAGGGTGCCAAGGACAAGATGACCGGTTTCCGCTGCTTCCAAAGCAATAGCAATCGTCTCCCGGTCACGTATTTCCCCAACCAAAATCACCTTTGGTGCCTGCCTTAAGGCCGCCCGTAAGCCAGAAGCAAAGGAATCAAAATCTATTCCCAGCTCTCTTTGATTAACTGTTGCCTCTTTATGCGTATGGACAAATTCAATTGGATCTTCCAAAGTAACAATATGTTTTTTATCTTGGCGGTTTATAGCATCAACCAAAGCAGCCAAAGAAGTCGACTTTCCAGTCCCGGTAGCCCCAGTAATCAGGATAAGTCCATATTTTTCCTGAGGCATTTGCCCAAAAATCTCCGGTAACTCTAGTTTCTCTATTGAGGGAGGCTGCATTGCAAGCCTTCGCATAACAATAGCCAAAGAACCCTTTTGACAAAAGACATTAACTCTAAACCTGGCCACATTTCGAAGCTCATACGATAAATCACAGGAGCCTTGACAGAGTATATCTCTATACAGGCGTATATTCCTGCCCAAAAGGCAAGAAACTAAAATTTCAACATGCCATGGCACCAATTCCCCTGAAAAAAAGTTTGTGCTAATGTCATGGAGATGACCATTCGATTCAGCCTGCACAGGTTTACCAACTGTAAATATTATATCTGAACAATCCGGAGCTTGCTGCAGGATTTGATCAATTAGCTGACCAAACTGAAATAGACGCATTGTTATACCTCAGTAAAATCCTGCGGGGATTCGGTTAAAAACTCTCTAAATTTGGCCTTGCTGACAGCTTTATTATAGGCCTGTTCCGGATCAATGATGCTTTGCTGCAAAAGCTTCATAATAGCATCATCCAATGACTGCATCCCATACTTCCTACCTGTCTCGATTACTGTATTAATCTGAAATATTTTATTTTCTCTGATTAAGTTTCTTACAGCCGGAGTAGCGATCAATATCTCCAGGGCAGAGACTCGTCCCTTTTTATCCACCCTTTTGAACAGATTCTGAGCAATGACCGCCCTTAAGGAATCAGCCAAGCTTGATCTTATCTGACCCTGCATTTCCGCCGGAAAGACCTCAATAATCCGATCTATTGTCTTTGAAGCGGAAATTGTATGTAATGTCCCGAAAACAAGATGACCTGTTTCCGAAGCCTCCAGTGCCAACTCTATCGTCTCTAGATCCCTTAATTCACCAACCAAAATAATATCAGGGTCCTCACGGAGGGCCCCACGCAAAGCAGCTTTAAAACTCTTGCTGTCTCTGCCAACTTCCCGTTGATTGACCAAACAATAGACAGGCTCGTGAACAAATTCTATCGGGTCCTCTATGGTCAATATGTGATCTTTCCTGTTCTTATTGGCAAAATCAATAATTGCTGATAATGTAGTTGACTTACCGCTACCAGTAGGACCTGTAACCAAGACCAGCCCTTTTGGTAATCCAGCCAAATTCTTTAATATGGGCGGCAAACCCAAATCATCTATAGTCAATATCTCCTGAGGGATCTCTCGAAAAACCGCTGCTACTCCTTTTCTTTGATGAAAAAAATTGACTCTGTATCTGGCTAGATCTGGAACTTCATAAGAAAAATCGACATCTCCGGTCTCCTCAAACTCCTTTATCTTTGCTTCTGGGGTTATTTCAAAGAGCATTTTTTTCAACTCTTCATTCTCAAGGGTCTTAAATTTAACCCTCTGCATCTCTCCATGTAACCGAATAATCGGTTGCGAACCAGACGATAGATGGAGATCCGAAGCACCCAATTCGTGCATCATCCTAAAAAAAGCATCAATTTGAGCCATAATATATTAAATTACCAGCTTGTGAACATTTAAGACCGTTCAACCGTTGACCGAGAACGGTAAACCGTAAGACGAAGATGTTAAGAAATAACTCCTTTATTCTTATATCTTCAGTCCACGGTCAACGTTTCACGGCCCACATTTTTTTCATATTGATCTATTCACTCCAGTATCGACAGAATTTGACCATATAGTTCGTACCTGAGAATAAGGTCAATATAAGGGCCAAAATAATCAGGACCCATCCCAATGGCCTTGGATCGAATCCAAACCAGGGATAATGCAAAATAAGGGGACACAGGGCTATGACCTGAAAAAGTGTCTTCAATTTACCATAAGTATCAGCGGCCAGAACCAATCCTTTCTCTGCAGCTACTGCTCTAAGACCGGTTACAGTAATCTCTCGACCTAGGATTAAGATCACTACCCAGGCTGGAAGCCACCCCAATTCAACCAGCATAATCAAGACAGAGAGCACCAACAACTTATCAGCCAACGGATCCAAAAACTTGCCCATGCTAGTTACTAGATTGTATTTCCTGGCCAGCAGACCATCCAAAAGGTCGGTCAAAGAGGCTAGAATAAAGATGACCATTGCCAAAAGACAGGTAATCGGGTGGGGGAAATACATAAGCCCAACTGCCAACGGAACGGCCAAGATACGTATCAAAGTCAATTTATTGGCTATATTCGACCAGACCGGAATCATTTTGCCTCTTATATTTTGTATAGACTCGACGGATTTTATCTACATAGTGCTTTGTTTCCTCAAAGGGGGGGATGCCGTCATACTTATCAACATTTTCCGGACCGGCATTATAAGCAGCCAGAGCATAATCAATCAATGAGTATTGTAACAACATCTTCTTTAAGTAACAAATCCCAGCCTCAATATTGGCTTCAGGATCAAAAGGGGTCTTTAGTCCCAGTTCTTCCTGTGTTTCAGGCATAATCTGCATCAATCCCTGGGCACCAGCCTTTGATTTTGCCTGGGGATTATAGTTGGATTCCACTTCCAATACCGCTAATGCTAGACAGACATCAACCCCATATATCTTACTATATTTCCGAACCAGTCGAACAATCTCCTTTTTGGAAATATCTACCTCTTTATCAAAGCTCATGTAAGGAATATATTGATCTGAATTCGGCATATCAGTAAAATGAAGGACCCCCTTATCGTCCTTGTAGTAATAAATGGTATTAGCAGAAGCAGAATTGACTGACAAAAAAAGACAGAGAAACAAAAAGATCAAGATGCCTTCCTGAAAAAAGATTCGATGTAGTAAATAGACCATAAGTTACTTTATAGTCTTCATATAGTTGCAAGCAACTAAAAAGTTATAAGATAAGCTATCTTTCCAGTTCATCAACCTGCCAAGCATGACGACCTATCAACCGGACAAAGTTAACAGGGCCAAGATCCTTGGAAAAAAAAGTCCCTTTGTCTTTTCTAATACGAACAAGTCTCTGGCTATCCCCACTACCATTATAAACAGGGGCCAAAAGAACACCGGCCTCAGAGAGATTTTCCAATAAGGGGGCCGGTACCTTTGGACTGCCGGCAGTTACAATTATCCGTTCAAAAGGAGACTCTTTAGGCCAACCCAAGGTACCGTCACCATATTTCAAGCTTATAGCAAAGTATCGAAGTGCATTGAGTCTCTTCAAGGCACATAGATAAAGATTTTTAACCCTCTCAATAGTAAAAACTTCAGCCCCTATCTCAGCCATAACTGCTGCTTGATAACCCGACCCTGTGCCTACTTCCAGCACCTTCAAGCCCGGCTCAAGCTGCAGGAGTGAAGTAAATAGAGCTACTGTATAAGGATTGGAGATCGTTTGTCCAAATCCAATAGGCAGGGCGTTATTAGTATAGGCTTGAGCCTGCAGGGCCTCGTCAACAAATCTATGCCTCTTAACCCGCTCCATGGCCTCTAGGACCTTTTGGTCCATAATACCCAAGGACACAAGTTCCTGGATCATTGCTTTTCGACGAAGTCTTAGATCATTGCTCAAGTCAAGCCCCCCTGAATCTATCAAGCAATCCCAGCTTGCTGCAAAGTCTTCTGCTCTTCAAGGTCCCACCCGAGCATATATCTCAATTCATTACGTACAGACTCTAGATATTGTTGATAAACACTTTGAAGATGAGAGGATAAATTCAGCTCCCAATTGGTCTTGGCCGGTTCTAGACCCAAAAAAACCACTTTGATTTTTTGCCCCATGATTTCGGACAAGAACAGAGAGTTCCATAATTTCCCATCATTATGGAAATAATCTTTATTAATCAAATCCTGAATAGACAAACGATACATTGTTCCCGGCCCTGATCCAGCTTTCAACACATCCAAAATCAAAAGGAATTCTTGTTCCTGGAGTAAATGCATTACATCATTCACTTCTAGATGCCTTTTATCCAAGAACATGACCTCCTTGGGCCAACCCTCCTGGCAGAGGTCCCTGACCGCATAAATGCCTAATCCACTGTCCTGGGTCAAAACATCACCCATTCCAAGCACCATGAGTCCCCTCATACTTTCTCTTCCCCCCCTTAAATGTGATTTTTGACATGAAAATCTCATATTACTTATAAAAAAGTAATCAATGCAAGCCCCATTGCTGCTGACGTTGGGTCTGTAAAGCTGTTTCCTGTTCATCAAACGAACCAAATCCGGATTGGTATAAGGCATCTCTGACTGTCTCCTCCCAATCCCA
>CAYUNZ010000140.1:0-5058 GCA_964446205.1 uncultured Desulfohalobiaceae bacterium
CAGAAATAATGACCAGACTGGATGCAGCCCGTTACATGACCTACCAAGCCGCTTGGCTATTTGACCAAGACAAAGACAATTCTCGAGAAGCAGCTCAAGCCAAGTGGTTCGCTGCAGATATAGCCATGAACGCAGCCATTGAATGCAGTCAGATATTAGGAGGGTATGGCTACACCAATGAGATGCCATCTGAAAAATTGATTCGGGATGCCAAAATATACCAGATCTATGAAGGGGCTTCCGAGATACAAAAAATGGTCATTGTCGGAAAGATGATGCGGATGAGAGAGATTCATTAAAGAGCTATTTCTAAGGGGTAAACGTGAGAATGAGTATTGACAAGTTTATAAATTTTTTTAAAAAGAAGATTTATGGTCAGACCTTTATTTGTCCTGTCTGTCATCTAGAATTATCCTACTCAGATTTAGACCAACACCACTGTTTGGTTTGTCCTCTTTGTGGTGTTGTTATTGAATCAGCAGAGGTATACGGTCATCCTATCCCAGTCATCAATGATGTTGAAATATATCGTCCTCAACCCAATCTCCGACTTCATCCCTTAACCACTCACTTACCTATCGGACTCTTCCCATTTGTTTTTTTGGGGTCAGTGCTACTATTAATATTATCCATCTATATGAAAATAGCAGGAATACATGAACCCAGTTCATTTTGGGGAGGCTATTTACCAACGATCAGTAATGTCGTCCTGATAATGCTCTTTATATCTACCGCCTCTTCCATTATTACCTTTATTTCCGGCTATAGCGACTGGAGACAGAGATATAGCAGAAGACCTTACCGAGTTATCAGCCTTAAAATATTTCTATCCTGGCTTTTTCTCTTTTTTGGTACAGTCATGATCTGCTTACACAGTACCGTCTTCCAAAGTGGAGCATTGACTTTTGCCTCTATACCTGAATACTTTGCCACTATTATCTATTTCCTCTTTATGACTGCTGCCATGGTAACTCTGTCAACCTTGGGGCATGTAGGCGGCTATTTGGTCTTTGGCAAATAGTCACTCAACCACCAAACTTGGCCACAATGTCCGGACATTGTTCATTTCCGTATCTCATTGAGGACTTATAGATATCAGCTGCTCGAACAAAATTTCTGGCCCAATTTGGAGACGATAGGGCATGAAGATGTGTGTAGCTGGCAAAGGTGTTTCTATAGAGTAATCCATCTCGGCCATTTTCTATGCCTACTCCCTTTTTAAGAGCCAAACACCTCTCAATCCGTATATTCTCCCAATGGCAACATCTTGAGTAATGAAACTCGTGACCACGAAAACAGCTCCCTGTGACATGGAAGGGGTTTTCAGCAATCACCTCAGCCTCAATATATCCATGCCCCTGTGGATATGATAATAACTGGGCCTGGCAAGAAAATATTCCCACCATAGAAAAATTTTCTTGACCCCACTCAAGGGAGTCACATAGATACATCAACCCGCCACACTCGGCATATATTGGTATCCCTTTCTGACAGAGATGGAAAATATGCGCTTTCAGATTCTGATTTTTGGATATTTGCCCGGCTTGTGTTTCAGGAAAACCACCACCCAAATAAAGCCCATGAATCTCCGGCCAGGGATCATTTGAGGACAAGCTCAACTCAATAAGGTCAGCTCCGGCCTGTTTTAGTGCCTCCAAATTCTCCGGATAATAAAACCAAAGACTGGTATCTTTGACCACCCCAATAAGGAGATGTTGATTGGTCTCAATACCTGGGGGCCATTCCAGGGTCTGATTTACAACCTCGTTTACTTCTGTACTAGCCTTTTTTAGTATTTCTTCAGTATCCACCCATTTTTTGACAAACCCAGCAATATTTTCAATGGCCTGATCAGCTTCATATTCTTGATCAGAGATAAGACCCATATGCCGTTCAGGTATAAGTGGACTTTCTAACCTTGGCATGGCCCCCAGGACAGGGACATCGGTATAGGCCTCAATACACTGACGCAAGATATTCCTATGTCGATTACCTGAAGTACGGTTCAGGACTACCCCTAAAATTTTGATCCTTGGATCAAAGGATATACATCCCTGGACAACAGCAGCTGCTGTCCTAGTCATCTTGGTACAATCAATAATCAAAAGGACAGGACAGTTAAGCAAACTAGCCAATGAGGCAGTTGAAGTCTGACCATAAACATCTTTACCATCAAAGAGTCCACGATTACCTTCAATAAAGGCTATATCTGATCCAACAGACCTGGAAAAGAACAATGCCTGCATGCTCTTGTCCAACATAAGAAAAGGGTCCAGATTAGAGGCAGTACGTTCAGCTGCACGGCTTAACCAAACTGCATCAATATAATCTGGACCCTTCTTAAAAGGGCTGATCAAATACCCATTTAGTGTCCAATGTCGGACAAGTCCTATACTGAGAATCGTCTTTCCTGAACCTCCACTTAGTCCGGCTACTAGAAGTCTTGAAGGGTTATTATCTTTAGTTTTGCCAGCTATATTAGGATTCACCTTCACTTTGTTCCTGTTTCCCGACATGGGGTAATGAATACATAGTTGTACTCCCGCTGGACCAAAAGGTCAATTTTCCCTCATTGATCATTTCAGTAACGACCTTTTTGGCATTTCTCGGCTTCTCATCTATAATCTTGGCCAAATCATTGAAATAAAATTTGGTCTTGTTCTTAGATTTTTTCTCAAGCTCATCAATGATCTTTTGTTTTTGTTCCTCATTGGCCATGACATCTCTCCTTTTTAAAAGAAGAGATACCGTTCTTATACGACGGCACCCCTTCATAAGAGTCTTTTATTATTCTGCTTTCATAGCAGCGTATTCATAAGGAGCGCTAGTGAACTTGAAGTTCGTACTCTGACGCCAAGTATAGTAAGCTGGATCTCTGAAGTCATCAATAAGGTGATGGGTAAACTCCAAATCACATTTCTCAAAGAATTTCTCCCAACCGATCCTCTCGGCCCATTGACCTAAGCGCTCATATTTCTTGGCATCCTTTGAATAGGCCTCAACAATCTTTTTAATAGTTTTGGCCAGTGTAGGCCAACGCGGTGGTTCGTTGGGTATATAAGCCACAACAACCTTGGAGAATTCAGGCGGTCCAATCCGGTTGGATACCTTTCCCCCAGCCATAATAACAATACCATCACCCTCAGCATCGGCCAGAGGCAAAGAGGGGCACATGGTGTAGCAGTTACCGCAGAACATGCATCGGGACTGGTTGACTTCTACACTCTTGACCTCATGCTTTTCCCCGTCACGTTCGGAGATGATCTCTTTTTTCTTTGGTTTGATCGCTCCTGTTGGGCAGGCAGCCACAGCAAGTGGCAACTCACAAAGCTTGTCGATCCACTCGTCGTCAATCAAAGGGGGTTTTCTGTGATAGCCCAGGATAGCAATATCCGAGCAATGCACAGCCCCGCACATATTCAAACAGCAGGCCATAGAAATACGCATCTGGGCAGGCAGACGCATATTTTGGAATTCCTCAAAAAGCTCATCCATAACCACCTTGACAGTTCCTGAGGCATCAGTAGCCGGTGTATGGCAATGGATCCAGCCCTGGGTATGAATAATATTGGTTATGCCAGCCCCAGTAGCCCCAACAGGGAATTTATAACTACCACCCTCATGTTTCCTGCTCAAAAGGTCCTGCTTCAAGGGCTCGACTTTATCCTTGCTGTCAACCATAAACTCAACGTTGTTTCTGGTTGTCCAGCGGATATAGCCGTCACAATGCTTGTCGGCTATCTCACACATTTCTCTGAGATGACTAACACTGGCCAATCTTGGGGTCCCACAACGAACAGTGTAGATCTCATCCCCGCTTTCAGCCTTATGCATCAAGACACCTGGTTCCAAGATCTCGTGCCAGAGCCACTTACCAAAATTGTTTTTAATAACAGGCGGTAAAAAATCTCCATAATGGTGATTGCCGATATCCGTAATCCGATCTTCCATTGGTTTGTCTGGATTATATCCTGAAGAAACAAAAGCCATAATATTTCCCCCTTATCGTTGATGGCGTTTTCTAAAGTCCTGAAGATCTCTTTCAAATCCACCGGGAACCTCTTCTTCTCTCCAGAAGATATACGGGTTATGCCTAGGTTCCTGAACCATGTACGGGCTAGCCTTCAACCCGGTTACATCTAAGAGTTTTTGAAAACCCTGTCGTTTCATGAGCTCTCCAAGACGTTCTCGGTTTTTGCCCTCTTCCATCCACCAGTCCCAAACATTTTCGATAAGCTCTTTGATCTCATCATAAGGTTCCTCAACCTTCATAAAAGGGACCAGCATTGAACTCATCTGGGCTCCGTCAAGAATCGGGGCCTTTGCACCGGCCAGAATGGAACAACCCGTATCTTTTCCCGGTCGAAGCGCTCTGGGCATAACATTTATACAGTGCATGCACCTTGTGCATTCAGCATCATTTATCCTCAGTTCTTTGCCCTCCATCCACATACATTGAGTCGGACAAAGGTCAATGACCTCTTTTTGGATATCAAACGGTCCCCAATCTCGGCCGGAATGTGCACCCCCATTCGGAGGGATCTCACCATTGATATAGGACTGGACGGCTTCCTGATCGATCTGGATCTTGTCCTTCCAAGTCCCGACAAAGGAGAGATCAGCCCTGGCTATAGCGGCCACACAACCATTTGGACATCCGTCAAATTTGAACTTGAATTTATATGGAAAAGCGGGCCTATGCAGCTCATCCTGATATTCCTGTGTCAATTGATAACAGATCTCCTGGGTATTATAACAGGCCCATTCACATCTGGACTCACCCAAGCAGCAGGATGGGGTCCTTAAGTTTGAACCGGATCCACCAAGGTCCTGATCAAGATTATGGGTCATTTCATAAAAGACCTCTTCCAGCTGTTCCGTCCTGGTACCCAAAAAGATTATGTCTCCGGTTGAGCCGTGCATATTCATAATTCCACTGCCGCGAAAATCCCAAAGATCGCAAAGTTTTTTCAGATATTCGGTCGTATAGTACTTTCCGTTGGGCTGATTGACTCGCATTGTGTGGAAATGTCCTACACCCTCAAACATTTCCGGCTG
>CAYUNZ010000140.1:5158-7175 GCA_964446205.1 uncultured Desulfohalobiaceae bacterium
CATCCATAGTGTCAAAAGAGTTTGTGATTTTAGGTACAAGTCCTTTCCTTTGTCAAGTCCCAAATTATGAGAGTTTTTTGTCAAAATTCTAAGATATATATTACGGAAGTAAACAAGCCGGTCTCAAACATATCTACAGTGAGGAGATAATTAACCCTCATAATTTAAAGAAATTTCATAATTATTAGGAATAGTTCTTAAGTTCTTCATGTATCTCTTCTGGGATCTCATAACCATATTCCTCAGCCAAGTTGCAATATTTTTTAGCCAGTTCAAAATCACCTAATTCAAGATAGGCCAGGGTAAGATTATTATAAGCCGGGGCAAAGGTTGGTTCCTTGTCTATGACCTCCAGACATTCATCTATACATCCTTGAATATCACCTTGCATTAAATAGGCCCCGCCCAGGCTGGATTTGGCCTGGATAAAATGAGGATCCAATTTTATGGCTCTACGAAATGCCTTTATAGCCTCATCCAACTCTGATCTCTGTAAGTGAACAAAGCCAATATTGCCATAAGGAACAGAAAAACGTGGTCTTATCTCAGTAGCTCTTTGATTGTAACTCAGACATGTGACCAAATCACCTCGACGCATGGCCAACCCACCTAGCTGAACATAGGCTTCAGCCAATTCTGGATTGTTTTGTAAAGCCATCTTGAACTCTGTTTCTGCCTCATCATACTTACCTTTACCAATCAAAACCGAACCATAATTATAATGAGCCAAGCTATCCTCAGGATCTTGAATAATCTTTTTTTTTAATTCTATGATATATTCTTCTAATTCTTTGTTTTCAGACATAAATGTATTTCCTTGCTCCTCTTATAAATTCATTCCTGATCTTTTCTCTTTCGACCGGGGTTGACTGAGAATAATAGATAATAGTTAACACTCCAAACTAACTGTCCCAAACCGTATGTGGATCAACTCCCCTTTTTTTCAACTCTTCAAAATACCATTGGCAATAGTCAAACATGCCCTTAAAACGTTCATCAGCCTGAAATATACCTAAACAACACTCATATACACCTTGTCTATATGCTGAACTATATTCTTTATTCTCCCCCTGGTTGAAAAAGTCCCGTATAAGTTCTTGTACTGTCCTATTAGTATACTCTGTCCTTATTTCCACCGGATGATTGGGCTCCTGAAATGGATCCCATTTCTCATATCCGATTTTGTCTATAAATTTTCGTCTACGTGATGAAAGTTGATCATAAATGGCTTTTTTATATTCTTCTTGCTCCATCCCCTTTAATCTCCTTCAGGGTTCCCCAATGTCCAATCTTTAATAGATTCTGGGGTTGTTGTCTGCTTACTATTCTCTTCAACAATGCCCAGATATTCATCAGTGTAGTCATTCAAAAGGGCCATGGAAAGAGGCACAAAGACATCAGGCAGCTTGGTGAACCTTGTCGGTATACTCTCGACAAAACGTACCGTAATATCTAATAAACGCTTTTGCAAAGTATCTACATAGACTGACGGATACTTTCCGCCAGGCTCAAAGCTGGAATGTTTACAAGAATGTACCTCACCACCTATAGACATGGGAATACCATAAAGACGACAGGTTATGGGACGATGCTCATAAAGGAGACAAGTGTTGTCATCAGCTAATAATGGACAACGAACACGTTCCTTACCCACTTCTCGAAGAATTGTATCCGTTGCTGCTCCTTCCTTATATGACTTATGGGCACGATATTTTATTTTAAAATTCTTTCTATCAGCATGATCAGCACGTGCCAAAGCCGCTTTCCTCTCCTCCTCTGGCAGGAGCTGATAAAACATATGATTAATATACATAGCCTCAATTAAGGACAAATCAAAGAGGGCATAACAGCAATCAACGCATCCGATATGACAATTAACTTCTTTGGAACATTGACTTTGGATGGTTTGAAATATCTTATCCACCTTTAGGGCTAACTCTTCGTATTCCTTAAAAAAGGGACTAACGTTGTAAGGCATAAACCTCCTCTCAAACAAAATAGCAAAATCTAATTAGTT
>CAYUNZ010000141.1:0-7154 GCA_964446205.1 uncultured Desulfohalobiaceae bacterium
GGAAGTTGGAATTAAGAGGCGGCTGGAGCCGCAAGAGGGGACGTTCCAAGGCTGGAGCCTAGGAACGAAGAAAGGCTGGAGCCACAAGAGAAAGACGTTTCCCCTCGTTACGAGGCTCCAGCCTCGTAACGTATATCCGAAATGAGGCTCCAGCCTCATCACCTTATACACTTTTTTTGCATATATCGAGGAGTATTTATGTATTTAAAAGACTTATCCCGTTTATTTATGATATTTCTGGGAGTTGTTTTGCTTTTTGGCTTTAGCAATGGGCAGGCTTATTGCGGGCAGAAAGAAGGTTATAAACACAGGTCTGAGGCGGTCTTGAAGCATAATCCAAACAATTCAGAATACTTTAGCTTTTTTGAATTGTATACTGATAATAGTAAGCAAGGTATACCCAATTATATTACAGAGGATTTTTTGCTCCTATCCTATAGCCTGCTCAGACAAAAGACAGTCAAGTCTCTGGAAATGCAGGTATTAATGCCTGAGTTTAGAAAGCTGCTAAACAGTCTATCCACTAAAATGGCGGATCAGGACAAAGATGCAGTGACCAAGGCTAATTTAGAATTCATTAAGATTCTTCAGGCCTTACTGGAGGGTAAAACTTCCCTTGAAGCTGCAGACCGGTCAGTCAAGGAATTTAAGCTGGTGCTTGAAGCGGATGGGATTAAGCAATCTCCTTTGTGGGGGCATAAGATGGATTACTCCCGTTTTGCTCCCAGAGGAGCCTATACAGAATCAAAGGAGCGCAAGGCCTATTTCCGGGCTATGAAGTATGCTTCCGGGGTTTTTTTTGCAGTTAAGGAAAGCGAGGCAACCGGGATAAGCAAAAAGATGGCCGGGCGCATGACTGATCAGGCCTGGCAGATTGTCAGTCTGATCCAGGATGATGAGGAACTGAAAAAGACCTACAAGAGCTTAAATAAGCATTTGAAGTGGCGTTTTGGTCCAGCGGATGACTTAGTCATGCAGGATATTCTGGCTGTGGCGGAAAAGATTTCCCCCAAGCAGGGGCAAGACTTTAGCCAGGGGCTCTTGGAATATGCCAAAAAGCATGAGAGGCAGCCGAGCATCTTAAGTGGTCTGGTCCGCAGGGATGCCCTGGAAAAAGGTCTTAGCCCTAAGGATGTCTTGACCGGCTGGAGGCTCTTGCCCCAACGAAGGACTCCGAATGCGGCTGCTTTTCAGGAGCTGGTCTATGATAGGGTAGGTGAATATCTAGGTGATAAGGAACCTTTTTCCCTGACTGTGATTCAGGGACGCCCGGTGAAGGGGTTCCCTTTGGTCTCGGAGATAATGGCTTTGCTGGGCAGTGATCTGGCGGAAAAAGAGCTTGAGTCTGGTGATGAACAAAATTTTAAGGGCTATGCCAAGGCCTGGACAAGGGCGGGTGAGGCTTTGGCCAAGGCCCCTGGCCTGTGCGGCTGGCAACAGGGGCTTTTGCAGACCTGGCTTGGGGCGCAGGGCCGGCATGTCCCGGATGAAGAACGCCGTTTAACCTCAGCCAAGTCCTTCTGGACCTGGCAAAGATACCTGGGAGTGCTCTATGCCAAGCAGTCTACTACCATTACCAGCAAGGGCCTTTCCAAGAATAAGCCTTGCAAGACTGCTTATATTGAGCCGGCTGTCGAGCTTTATCTGGTCCTGGGCCAGCTGGTGGACCAGCACAGAAAAATAAATCCAAATCCGGTTTGGGATAAGTTCAAGGCCATAATTGATAAATGCCTACAGATATCCTGGGCTGAGCTAAAAGGCCGGAAATTGGGGGAAGATGAGGTAAATTTCTTGAACAGTCTGGACTTGAGAATAAAGGGACTGACCGGTGGAAAGGACCATCCCATTGTTGTTGATGTGCATACAGTGCCTTCCAGCAAGCAGGTCCTGGAAGAGGCCATTGGACTGCCCAGAGTTGTTTACAAGGAATTGCCCGGTAAAAATAAGGCCAGAGGGGCCTTGTTTACTCATTATGAATTTAAGCAGCCCATGAAAGAGCGTTTGACTGATGAAAAATGGATGGAAAAATTAGAAAGGAGATAGTCATGCAGAAAATAAGTCTATATCTTATTATCTTGCTCCTTTTGCCTGGTATTGTCTTTGCTTCTTCATTTGAGCAGGCCAAAAACTATTATCAGCAGGCCATAGATGTGGATGAACTCTCCGAGAAGGCTGAGCTTTTGGAAAAGTCCATTGATTGTTGCCCAACTTTCAATGCCTGGTATATGTTGGGAAAGGTCTATCAAAAGCAAGGTATAAACAATAAAGCCTTAGGTGCTTTGGAAAAAGCTGAGCTTCTTTCCTCAAATGAAAAAGCCTATAGCCTGATCTTAGGGAGATTAGGGCAGATACATTGTGAACAGGGAAATTTAGCGGATGCTGCATCTGATTTAAAGGAAGCAATAGATTTGCATCCTAATCCGCCGGATTGGATGAATAGGGCCTTGCAAAGAGTTGAAGAAAAGAAAGGCACCTGTGTGGCAGCTAAGGATATTGTTGCAGAGATGGAAAGGAGTTTATGCAGCGCTAGAAGCTTGGAAGAAAAAGGGTTTGAAGCCAGGCCCTCTATCGATCTGCGTATTTTGTTTGAATATGACAGTGCTGAGCTCAATTCTCAAGGGCGCAGACAGGTTAAAGAGCTGGCCCAAGCCTTGAGTGATTCCAAGTTTAAGGGGTATGACTTTACCTTGATCGGCCACACGGATAAGAGAGGTCCCGAGGCTTACAATATGCAGCTTTCCAAGCAAAGGGCCAGGACTGTCAAGCAGGCCGTGAGTCAACTAAACACGGATTTGAGCTCAAGACTGCAGTTTGAGGGAAAAGGCGAGAGCGAGCTTCGTTTTCCGGGAAGCAGTGAGAAGGTTCACCGTCTGAATAGGCGGGTGGAGGTCAGGATTGAGTAGATGGAGTGAGTTTTCGTTCAATCACAGTTTTCGGTCAGGCAGTAGATATGTAAATTGGCAAATATGATTTTGGAGGTATGCTTGTGCACAGGATTTTGATTTTAACAGCAATTACCTTCCTTGTCCTTGTTGCTGCAACCCCTGATTCTGCTATATCCGAAAAACAGGCCTTGTTGATAGGTATCAGCAAGTATCAAAATATGCCTGATGAGAATTTGGACGGTCCAGTACATGATGTTAGGCAACTTAAAAAGACTCTTATTAATTTACATGGCTACCCGGAAAAGAATCTCTCAGTGCTTTTAAATGAACAGGCTAGTAAAACAAATATTTTAGGTAGCATAAAAGAATTGGTCCATAACACCAGGCCTGGTGATGAGGTGTTTATTTATTTCAGCGGTCACGGGACCAGTCGCTATGATTCTGAAATTAATCTTCCCTTGCCTCATTCTACAGGGGCCCTGGTTCCGGCTGACTTTTCCTTTGCAGGCAAGGAGACGGACAGTGAGCTTGTCTCAGCTTTGATCGTCGGCAAGCGGGACTTAAAACCCATCTTGAAGCGTCTGGATCAAAAATGCAAGGTCCTGGCAGTCTTTGATACCTGCTACAGCGGTCAGAGTGTGCGCAGCCTGGAAGGCATTGAAAGTAAAGTCAAAAACAGGTTTATTCCCCTAAGGAGTATGTCAAAAGACAATGGAATTGACTTAAGTGAGCCAGGCCTTGGTAGTTTCGGAGAAAATACCAGGCCGAGAGAGTCTTATCCTTATAAAAACCTCTTTTATCTGGCCGCATCCTCTGCCTATGAACCGGCCAAGGATATCCAGGAAGAGAACCTGCAGCAAATCCAAACAGTTGATGGCCGTCCGCACGGGGTTTTTTCCGATGCCCTGCTTAGGGTGCTCATGGGCCAGGTAGAGGCTGATACGAATAATGATGGTCAGATAAGCGGGCTAGAGCTGTATAAGGCGGTCAGGTCCAAGGTAAAGGAGCGTTTTCGCCAGACCCCGCAGGCCCTGCCCAAGAGAGGGACAGTTGCTGAAGAACTCAAGTCCAGGTCCTGGTTTTCAGCCAGGCAGGTTTCTGTAGCCAGTCTTTCCTCTGCAACCAGGGATGAGATTGCCCTGGATATTCAAGGGAATCTGCCCCAATTGCGTGAGATTATTAATAAGACCGATAAAGTGTCACTCGGTTCCTCCAATCCAGACCTTTTGGCCTTAAAGGATAAGGGAGAGATTGTCCTGGCCCTGCCCAACAAGCACCAGCTCTGTCGCATTACTCAAAAAGATTCAGAATCTGCGGCAAAGGACGCAGCCAGGCGGATCTTAAGGCATGCCAGGATAGAACCTTTGATCAGACTGCAGTACCCGAAACAGCAGTTTAATGTATCTGTAAACCTGACCGGGTTCTACCAGCAGGGGGTAGTCATAAAAGGGGATAAGCTTGGTTTTGAGGTCAGCACTCAAGAAAAGGCCTGGCTTTTTTTGATTGACATTGCCCCATCCGGAGAAATTCATGTCCTTTATCCGTATGAGTCGGCAGATCTAAGACCTGTTCAGGCCAATAAGCTTCTGGTCCTGCCTCATACCGGTCAAGTGGTCCCGCCTTACGGCACCGAGACCTTAAAGCTATTTGCCTTTAAAAAAAGGCCCAAAGACCTGGGCATGTTTGTGGGTCAAGTTCATATTCAGCCTGAATCAAAGCTGTTTGAGAATTTGCTGAAAATGATCGGGCTGAGCATGGGTGATGCTGGTAGCTTTAAGGCCAATCAACGCCAGGACATTGCTCAAGATACCATTCAGGTAACCAGTTATGCAAAGGAAGATTTGGAGTAAGTGGTTTAAATATGGTTAGGCTAAACAAGAAAAGGATAGGCTATGCGATTCTTTAGAACCATTGTTTTGTTTTTCTTTTTGGTAATTGTTTTTTCTGTTCAGATATCGGCTCAAACAGATTCGTCAGAGCAGAGCTATTCAAAGTATGAGATTCAAGCGGCTATGGAGGGCTTTTTTGCTAAGACCACTAAAGGAATTGCTTCCATGGTTGAACGTCTATTTAGTAGATATGGCAAACCCAATGCTTATATTAAGGGTGAAGAGGGTGGAGGAGCTATTTTTATGGGGCTTCGCTATGGAAAGGGGACATTGCATAAGAAGAGTGGTTTAACAAGGCAAGTATACTGGCAGGGGCCGTCCATTGGCTGGGATATTGGGGGGAATGCAGTCAAGGTCTTTACCCTGGTCTACAACCTTCAGGATGTGGAGCGCTTATATCAGAGGTTTCCAGGAATAGATGGGAGCATATATGTTGTCGGAGGGTTGAGCATGAATGTGCAAAGGAGTCAGGACATCACTCTAGTCCCGATTCGGACCGGTGTCGGTCTGAGGTTGGGAGGCAATGTAGGCTATTTGCAATATACAAAAGAGATGTCCCTTAATCCGTTTTAGAATTTTAGGCTATATTTCATAAAAGCCTCAAGGCGTGGTAGTTACTTGGATGAAAGAACTTGATAGGTTTTCTTAAACTTTTATACCAATGTAGATTTAATTCAAGAGTAAGTATTTACTTGAGTTTTGAAAAATAATGTGGTTAAAAGAAAAATGTGTTAGTACATTTAAAGAGTTAAGACCAAGGCTAACACATTGGCTTTTTTGTACCTGACTTATACCTTAAAGTGTCATGTGCTCAAATCAATCTCTGAAAACCTGGTGCGCCAGGGGCGATTCGAACACCCGGCCTTCTGATTCGTAGTCAGATGCTCTATCCTGCTGAGCTACTGGCGCACTACAAGTCGCTTATGCTTTTTTTGTTGATTTGTCAAGGTCTTTATTAATAACCTAAGGTTATAGTCTTTTGACAATTTCATGGTGATTAGCAACTATTCTACTAAGATAACTTGTAGTTTCACTGTAGGCAGGTATCCTACCATAGTAGCGATAGATATATTCATTGCTGGCTGTACTTGGCAGTCCGGCATTGTAACCGGCTGTTGCTACCAATATATTGCCTCCTCTAGCTTTTAAATGTTCGGCCATCATCTGGACCATTTTATAGATAGGTTTTTTATAGGTCACTCGCTGATCGAATTGATTGAGGAAACTAAGATCTCTTTGATTGAAGATACTTTTGTCGTGGAAGTTGGCTCTTAAAAAATGTTGATAGTTTTTTCTGGCCTCGGTTATTTTTACCCTGAGGGTTTCAGCTTGATCAAGGACATTTAGGGCAACTTGGGCTTGGCTTATTTCTTTTTGGCCTGTAAGTGCCAAAAGAGTTTCTCGGAGATATCTTTCGGTGTGGATAAATAGCTTTTTGTTTTTTTGGATGAGATGACGTCTTTTTTTGGATAAGGCATAAAAACGGTCAAGCTCCTTGGCTAGAGCAGGACATTGCAATAAAGAATGGTCAAGCTTGGTGGAATCGGCAGTGATCATTCCATAATGTTTTGCCGTCCTGGGGATGAATTGGCAAATGCCGACCGCAAAGGCCCAAGAAACTGCAAATTCGTAAAAAAAGGATTCAGTCATGATCTGGGCACTTATCCAAGCCGGATCTATCGGGTATATCCGAGAGTTTTTTTCTACTGCCCGAACAATCCAATAGGCAATATTTATAACCCTCTTTTCCATATCGACTGAGCTTAGTCTTTTTCTCCAGACCGGCAAAGTCCTGTCGGCGTAATGATCTGAAATAAAATCCAAAATGGATTGGGCCAAACGATATTGGTAATTTGAATTTTTCTTGTATGGTAGTTGGTCTTTATAAGATGAGGGGATCATGACATTGATGGGGGAAAAATTATCTTTTTTCGGTATTTGCAAGGCCAGAGAGGGGGTCTTGGTCATTGAGACCAAAGAGCCTGTCAAAAGTGTCCACAGGATTTGACGTCTATTCATCTAGTTACCTCTGATTTTTCGATGAGAATATTTGATTTTTATTGAACTTGGCTCTATTTACAAAAAAGGATTATCTTTGTACAAAAAAAGTTCTTCAGTTCTGGTATTAGACGCTAAGAACAATCCTTATAACTCTTGATATACTGCCTGAGATGTCCTTTTACAGATGCTATCTTATTTGTCTTTTTATAGCAAAGACTTCCTGACCGTGAAGAATGTCGACCGTGAACCGTTGATCGTTGACCGTTGACCGAAGAAATAAGAACAAAGGGGTAATTTCTCACCTAATTAGAACTAATAAAGGAGCAGGACTTATGAACTATGAAAACATCAGCTATGAACTGGAAGACGGTGTTGGCGT
>CAYUNZ010000142.1:0-7106 GCA_964446205.1 uncultured Desulfohalobiaceae bacterium
AAACTTGTTATTTCCATATCCGGAAATCAAAAATTTCCGGATGGGAACTAAATAAAGGTTAAATTTGTTCTTGTCTGGCTAGCCTAATTGTTTTATGACTCTTTTGTCTGGAGACCAGAATGATACGTCCATGTAGGGAAGATGATCTGAAAACTGTTTTTGAGATAATAAATGATGGAGCTAAGGCTTATAAGGGCCTTATAGCAGCAGAGTTTTGGCAGGAGCCTTACATGCCCTTCGAAGATCTGAGGAAGGAAGTTGACTCTGGTGTTGTTTTTTGGGGTCTGGAACGTGAACAAGAGCTTCTTGGAGTTATGGGGATCCAGGATAAGTTCGATGTTGCCCTTATTCGTCACGCCTATGTCCGGACCAATTGTCAACAATCCGGGATAGGGACGAAATTGCTCAAGCATTTGGATAGGATGACAGAGATCCCTATTATTGTCGGCACATGGGCGGTTTCATCATGGGCGATTTCATTTTACCAGAAAAACGGTTTCTGCCTTGTCTCCGAAGAAGAAAAGAATCGCCTTTTAAGGAAGTACTGGTCGATCCCTGAGCTACAGGTAAGGACATCAGTAGTATTGGCGAAAAATATGTTATAAAATCAATTGCAATTTTCGGTTTTTTTGTTTTTCGGTCAACGATCCAAGCCACGGTGAACGCTCAACATCTTCTGTATGCATGTTGCGCCTGTCTGGGCATGAGGTTAAATATGCCAAATAGTAAGAAGAATGAAAAAGTCTTGTGCATTTCAAGAAAAGATTTGCCCGATGAATGGCTGGGACAATTCTCAGCTGTTGGGATTTCAGAAAATGAGCTTCTAAAGGCGCTTTACAAGGCAGATGTCCAATGGATGTCCAGATCTCAGGCAGAATACAATCCGGGTTTCAAGCAACTTATACCCTATGTCCTGCTGTCAAAACAAAAAGATATACTCGGTTGTTATCTTCGTGCCGGTAGCGAAGATCGCCTGCATAATCTCTGGTCAATCGGCATTGGGGGGCATCTCAATCCTGTAGATCAGCCGGCAGATGGAGATATAAGAGGAACTATATTGAGCGGATTGAATCGGGAGTTATCAGAAGAGATCGAAGACCTGCCCAATACATTCAGACCTGATTTCATTGGAATTATCAATGAAGAAGGAACAGGAGTCGGTCAAGTCCATCTGGGCCTGGTTTATGTCTTGTGGCTAAACAGTTCAGATCAAATAGTCCCTGGACAAGAATTAAATCAATTTTCTTTTTCTAGGATAAGGGATATTCAAGGATTGAAATTGGAGCTTTGGTCCAGGCTGGCCCTTGAATTGTTATAACTTCAATATGTTAATTGAAAGATTAAGTAACCCGGAGTTTGAGCATGGGTAAAGGATCTGAACTGGCTTTGTATGGTGGTCATCCTGTGAGAGTTGAGCCTTTTCCTGTCTGGCCTTTTTTTGATCAAGATGAACGTTTGGCTGTTCAAGAGGTGCTTGAAGGGGCTAAAGTAAATTATTGGACCGGACAACAGGGAATGCTTTTTGAGCAGGAGTTTGCAGAATATTTGGGTATAGATTATGCCGTTTCCTTAGCCAATGGCAGCCTGGCTCTAGACATAGCTATGCAGATTCTAGGTATTGGTCCTGGAGATGAGGTCATAGTCCCCTGCCGGACCTTTATTGCTACAGCCGGTTGCGTAGTCTTGGCAGGGGCCAAGCCAGTTTTTGCCGATGTGGATATTCTTTCCCAGAACATATGTATTGATACAATTCAAGACTTGGTAACTGATAAGACCAAGGCGATTATTGTAGTTCACTTGGCCGGTATGCCGGTTGATTTGGCACCTATAATGGATTTGGCTATTGATAAGGGGATCTGGGTTGTTGAGGACTGTGCGCAGGTCCACGGTGGGGGATATTTGTTCAACAATAGCTTAAAGGTAGCTTGGTCTAAGCCGGGAACTATTGGAGATGTCGGCTGTTATTCCTTTTGTCAAGACAAAATTATGACTACATGCGGTGAGGGTGGGCTTTTGGTTACCAACAATGAAATGCTTTGGCGTAAGGCCTGGACCTTAAAGGATCATGGTAAGGATTATGACACTGTTTTCCATGAACAACATCCTGCTGGTTTTCGTTGGGTTCACCATGGTTTGGGAACAAATATGCGGCTGACTGAGATACAGGCAGCTGTAGGCAGAAAACAATTGGCTAAATTGGATAAATGGGTACAAAAGCGCAGACGAAATGCCGAACTTTTGAATAAGACAATTGGTCAGATTGATCTGTTTAGTGTTTGTTATTTTGAGGAAAAATTTTATCATTCTTATTACAAATATTATTTTTTTGTCCAAAGAGACAGGCTTAAATCTGGCTGGGATAGGGATAAGATTATGCTGGCTTTGAATGCAGAGGGTATCCCATGTTTTACAGGGATTTGTCCTGAGGTCTATCTAGAAAAGGTCTTTCAGGATTTGGGATATTGCCCTGAGAAGAGATTATCCAATGGACAAGAATTAGGGGAAATAAGCTTGATGCTCCTTGTTCATCCAACATTGACTGAGGAAGATGTGCAAGATATGGCTAGTGCAGTGGAAAAGGTTTCTCTACATGCAATGAATTGAGAGATATTGCCTAATGGACTATTAATCGATGTGGACACAGTTCAAGAATTATAAATTATACATTATGCTGGTTGCTGATGCAGCAATTTTTGTTTTTTCCCTTTTTTGCGCCTATCTATTACGATTTGATTTTACTCCTTCCACCGATTATTTGCTACAAATGATCTATCTTTATATTTATGCACTGCCGATCAAGGTGGCTGTCTTTTTCCTTTTTGGAATCTACAGGGGGATGTGGAGATATACCGATTTATTGGATTTTTGGCGCCTTTTGCAGGCCTCTTTGGTTTCTTCATTGTTGTTGGTGGCTCTAGTCCTTTATCTTTACAGATTTGAAGGCTATCCCAGATCTGTGTTTTTTATTGATGGTTTGTTGACCCTTTTGTTTTGTTGCATGCTCCGGGTTCTAATACGGACTATGTATCGCTACAGGGAAAATTTGCAGGTAGCTGGTCTGCCTTGGAAAAGAGGGAACAAAAGGAAAGGCCGGCTTGAAAATGTTATGATTATTGGAGCAGGGGATGCAGGAGAGAAACTTATTAGGGAAATTATTGAGAATCCAGCCCTTAACTATAATGTTATCGGCTTGCTGGATGATGCACTGGAGAAAAAAGGCAGGTCAGTCCATGGAATCCCTGTGCTGGGTCAAGTCCAGTACCTGGAAACCTTGGGCCCTAAAATGGATCTAAATAAAGTCTTTATTGCTATGCCAGACGCTTCCGGTGAACAGATGAGAGAGATAATAACCATCTGTGACAAATTAAAGGTTACTTACAAGACCTTGCCCAGTCTGGGCGATATTGTCAATGGTCAGGTTAGCATAAATGATCTGCGTGATGTCGATTATGAGGATTTACTCGGCAGGGAGCAGGTTAGTTTGGATTTTGCAAGTATTCAAAACTATCTAGAGGGCCAGGTAATTCTTATCTCCGGAGCAGGGGGGTCGATAGGTTCAGAGCTAACCCGGCAGATTACCAAGTTTAACCCGGCTAAGATCGTGATATTGGATGTTTCTGAGCTAAACTTATACAATATTCAGAGTGAGCTTGATTTTGAATTGTCTTTTTTTGACTATGTGCCTATTCTTGGCCAAATCCAAGACAGATCTCTTTTGAAGTGGGTATTTGAACAACATAGTCCTAATGTTGTATTTCACGCTGCTGCATACAAGCATGTGCCGATTTTAGAGAATAATCCCTGGCAGGCTGTTTTTAATAATATTTACGGCAGTCAGGTAATTATGGACTTGGCTTTGAAGTTCAAAGTAGTTAAATTTGTTCTGGTATCTACAGATAAAGCGGTTAGGCCGACCAATGTTATGGGGGTCAGCAAACGGATTGTTGAACTGATGATGTATAAATATAACCAGTTGAGCCAAACTGCTTTTATGGCTGTCCGTTTTGGTAATGTTTTAGGTTCTTCAGGTTCGGTTATTCCACTGTTTAAGAAACAGATTGAACACGGTGGTCCTGTGACTGTTACCCATCCTGAGATTAGTAGGTATTTTATGAGTATTTCAGAGGCTGCTCAGCTAATTGTACAAGCTGGGGCTTTGGGTAAGGGAGGAGAGATCTTTATCCTGGATATGGGGGTCCCGGTCAGGATTGATGATATGGCCAGGGATTTGATCTTGCTTATGGGTAAGGAACCGGATATAGATGTCAATATTGAGTATACTGGAGTTAGAGCTGGAGAAAAATTGCATGAGGAGTTGGTCCATAATTTTGAGACTCTAACTGCTACCAGTCATGAAAAGATCATGGTCTTAAAGAACAAGACAAGCCAAAAGCCAATGGATAAGGAGCCACAAATCAATCTGGAGCAAGGCATCATCGAATTGTTGCAATTGGCTAAAAAAAGGGACTCTCAAGGGATAAAATACAATTTGCATGAGCTGGTGCCTGAGTATGTCCCTAGTGAGATCGGGATAAAAGCCAACTAACAAACTTAATTGTTTATTCAAGAAGAGCTTGGGCAAAGTCCTGGCTATTAAAGGGACGAAGGTCTTCCATCTTTTCTCCTAGGCCAATGTAGGTAATAGGCAGACTATGTTCATAGGAAATGCTAAGGACAACCCCACCTTTTGCTGTGCCATCAAGCTTTGTCAGTATAATCTCGTCTATTGAAATCCCTTCATTAAAGAGTTGGGTTTGAGAAATTGCATTTTGTCCGGTAGTGGCATCGACTACAAGGATGGTCCGGTGTGGTGCTCCGGGGTGTTTCTTTTGTAACACCCGTTTTATCTTTTTGAGTTCGTCCATGAGATCTACCTTGGTGTGCAGGCGTCCGGCTGTATCGACTATTAAGGTATCAAATTTTTCTTTCTGAGCCTGTTCAAGGGCTTCATAGGCTACGGCAGCCGGATCAGAATGTGATTGTTTGGCATAAAACCCACAACCAACGCGCTGAGTCCAAATCTCTAACTGTTCAATAGCTGCGGCTCGAAAGGTATCACCTGCCGCGATCAAGACCTTTTTGCCCTGCATTTGGTCTCTATGAGCCAATTTTGCTATGGTGGTTGTCTTGCCGACCCCATTGACTCCTACCATGAGGATGACTTCTGGCAAAATAGGTTTGATCCTCTTTTTTGGTTTAGGGAACAAATTGGCCAGCTCTTCCTGAAAGAGGCTCTTGAATTCTTCCGGAGACTGAATTTTCTTCTCCCGAAACTTGTTTTGCAGTTTCTCGACCAGTAGGGAAGTAGTTTTAAAACCAATATCAGCCATAATGAGTATCTCTTCTAAATTTTCCCAGAACTTTTGGTCAAAGTTAGGATTTGTATTTAAGAGATTGTCTATTTTTTTGGATAAGTTTTCCTTGGTTTTACTCAAACCCTGAGAGAGTTTCAAGAACAAACGACTTTTTTCGTCTTCTTCATCTTCCAAGTCCAAGGCTAGGGCCAAGCGATATTGGAGTTCGGAGCGGAATTCGGTAACATGTTCGTACTCCATGTCTTCAAGCCACTTTTGAAAACGAGAGATAAAATCATGGGCTTCTGCATCAGGCACCTCAAGGTTTTTGAAAAAAAAGTTGAGTCGGTCCCAGAAGTTTTGGTCTGGCACTTCAACACCTTGAAGTATGTAGTCCAACCAAACACTTAGGCGAGGTTCAGCTTCTTGTAGGGACAGGATAAGATCATTTTGCCATCTTTCATTTTCCCCTTTATTTGCTGTAGAGGGTCGCTCTTGGTTGACCTTATTATTTTCTTCCTCAGTTACTTCAAGATCAAGAATATCTCCATGTCTTTCAGACTCAGGCCTGGAGGATTCTTGTTCTACTTCATGGTCATCATAAGAGTAGTCTCCTAAGGAGGTGGAGTCTTGGTTATATTCGTCTTTTTCGCTTTTCCATAATTTTTTTATCTTTGAGAAAAAACCCATTTCTTTATCCCCTTGTGATATAATGGCAGTCGTGAACGTATTATAATAATTGCAGATTCATTGTGTATATAGATTCCTATCTTGGATTTAAACAAAAATTATAACGGTGCAAAAACACATAATCCTCTCTTATGTTTAAAGCTACAAATCATTTTCCAATAAAGCCCTTTCCCAGACAATCTTACCTCTTGATTTCTTGTATTTTCTCAAGAGGATGTAAAGTGCACCAGTACCTCCATGTTGGGGTTTGGCTGTGGAAAAGCCCAGAACCACTCTTTTAAGTGGTTCTTGTGTTAACCACATTTGAATACTTTCTCTCAGGATACTACGTCCATGTAAGGAATTTTTCCCGCGACCTGGTATTACTAAGAGACAGCGTTTGCCATTCAGGTAATGTTCCTTGATAAAAAAGGTTAATGCTATCCGGGCATCTTCAGATTTTAGACCATGTAGATCAAGATGAGCTTCTGGGCTATATTGACCATTTTTTAACTTTCTGAAGATCCGTGGGTCCAATCCCTGAACATTACCTTGAAGATATTCAGTTGTTAATTCAATCTCAAATTCAAACTTCCCATGAACTAGATCCTGGAGATATTGATATGGGGAAATTTCTGTCTCGGTTTGTAAAGATTTTTCTTTGCAAGATGCCGGTGCGGTGATTTGTCTTCCATGTCCTTTATTTTTCAAGGGTTTGACATCCTGCATAGCCTTATGAAAGAGTTCTTTATCTGTTTTCGGATCAGATTGAGGTCTTGCTTGGGATTTCATTTGGTCTGGAATATTTGATTGTGTCTCTATTTTTGGGAGGTGCTTAAAATTTTTGTATCTCATAATTGCTCTCCCATTAAAGAAAACTGGCTGATTAGGTCTTTAATAGAGTTTATCACTACTGAGGTCTAGAGTTCTAAAGACAAAATAAAGTGAATAAGTCGAAAAAAATTAAAATTGCCAGGAAAAATCTCTGAGTAAGTAAAAATAAATTATACATGGAGATATATTTTCAATCAATAGCTTTGTATTGTCTGGTCTTTTTTGGATATCTTGTTTTCTAAACAGTCTTCTCTATTCGATTGATGTTCAGTAACTGCTTACCATTGATTAAGTTTATGTATTTTGATA
>CAYUNZ010000143.1:0-7080 GCA_964446205.1 uncultured Desulfohalobiaceae bacterium
TCTATTACTTCAGCAATGGCCCGGCAGACTAAAGGATTGACTTTGGCTCAGGCTATACAAACTACCTTGGTTAAGCAGCCTGAATTTCTTATGTCCAAGCAAGAGGTACGTTCAGCTAAAGGCTCTTTACTCCAGGCTCAAGAGAAATTTGATCCAATGCTTTTATCAAACTTTGGTTACCAAGATGATGAAGATTTTGCTTCTCAAGCCGATATCCTGTCCAGCCATGAATTAACCGATGAACACCAGCTATTGAACTGGGAGACTAAAATCAAAAAACAAACCCGTTTGGGGATCAGGCTGGAACCCAGTGTAACCTTAGAGCGACATAGGGATGAAACCTATTTCGATGATACCTATTCACAGTCTGAATACAGCTTTACTCTTCGAGTCCCTCTGCTTAAATTTGGTGAGTTGGCCAATGCCGGGAATGAGCTCTCGGCCAAAAAAAACAAGGAAGCTGCCTTGTTGAATGTTGGCCATAAGGCTGCTCAAGTTGTCAAGGAAACTGTTAATGATTTTTGGGATTATCTAGCTTCTAAACGAAAATTGGATTTGCGACGTCAGGCTGAATTAGATGCAGAGAAGCTTCTTGAGGATCACAAAAAACTGGTTCAGGGCAAAGAGGCACCCCCCTCTGACCTTGTCCAGCTACGGGCCGATCTGACTAAGAAGCAGGCAGCTAGAATGAAAGCTGAACAAGCTGTCTTAGAGGCCGGACAAAAGATCGGACTGTCCATGGGCTTGTCAGTTGAGCAACTTACTGCTGTCCCACCACCTTGCGGCAAGTTCCCTCAACCCGGCCAAACCAATCAAACCTGTCTTAATTATCAAGACCTTTTTAATCTAGCCAGGGATACGAGAAACGATCTAAAAGCTATAGAAAAAAAATTGAATGCTGCTCAAATACAAAATAAAGCAGCCCAAATAGGTCTCAGGCCTGATTTAGATCTTTATGGCACTGGCAATTATCGGTCTCGAAGTGAAAATGGTAAATTTGATAACTTCCTTGGAGTAAATACAGAATACAATGCCGGGCCCGGCTATGAGGTCGGTTTGCGGGTCAAAGTTCCCTTAGGCAATGATGGGGCCAAAGGTCAGCAAATGGAAAAAGATTCCGATTATCAAACCTGGACATTAAAGGCCCGTAAGCTTAATCAATCCATTGCCTCCGAGGTTTTTCAAGCCACAAGGCAAGTAAGATCGACCATAAAGGAATATAAAAAGATGCATAAATCTGCCCAATATTACACTAAAGCAGTGGCTGATGAAAAGACCAAGTTCAACATGGGGGCAACATCTTTGATAAACGTAATCCTGTTAGAAAATGAGCGAATCCGGGCCAAGATTGCCGAGTTGGAAAGCTTGTCAAGCTATGCCAGGGCAGTATCTGAACTCCGCTACCAGACTGGAGTTATTATCAAGAAAGATGGCCGGAATTACACTGCTTATGTGGACAAAATGAAATATATCCCTGCCTTAAGCCAATAATCTGAGGACAAACAGGAGTGATATGGCTCGTCAAATTTATCGAAAAAAGGCTTTGGACCGCCTAGCTTCCCCAGAGCAACTAGATCAGCTATTGACCATTGTCAGCCCTATGGGCTGGGTAGCTTTACTGGCCTTGGTAGCTCTGGTCATCTGGGCCATTGTCTGGGGATTTACCGGAACTATTCCCACCAAGGTATCTGGCAGGGGAGTTCTGATGAAAGAGGGAAAAGAGTTCACCATGAAGGCAGACGGTCAAGGTTTGATTCAAGAGCTTTTTGTTGAGGAAAACGATATAGTCCGTATGGGCCAGATTGTAGTTCGCATTCAGCAGGCCGAGGTATTGGATCAAATCCAGGCAGCCCGGAAAAAGGTTAATTTACTTGAAAAAAAACTAAAAAAGACCAAAAAATTTGAATCCGGAGATTTGAAATTAACTTCCCAATCCCTGGCCAATCAACGAGAAAATCTGCGTTTGTCCAACAAGTTTTTAAGAGAGCGGGTCCAATGGCTCCGAAACCGCCTTGAACAGCAAAGAAAATTGGCCAGGCAGGGACTTATAACCCCCAGAAAAGTGGAAGAGACCAAGGACAAAATAAATGATGCCCAAAAGAAAATTCACCAAAATACCAACAAAATCGAACAACTCAAAATCAAACTCTTGCAATTAAAAAACCAGAACCAGGAAGAACTCTTAAAAGCAGATCAAGAATTGGAACAGGCTCAAGCTGATCTTAAAGAACTCCGTACTCAGTTGAAGACCTCACGTCGAGTTGTCAGTCCTTATACTGGGCGGATTATAGATCTTGATGTTCAACGAGGCTCTGAAGTCCATCAAGGTTCACCCCTTATGACCCTGGAAGTTATAGATTCCGATATGACCTATCTGGAAGCTGTAACCTTTTTTCCTCCCCGGGAAGGGAAACGGATACAGGTGGGTATGGAGGCTATGGTCTCTCCATCTACTGTTAAGGCGGAAAAATATGGAAAAATTCTCGGTCTTGTTACCTATGTTTCCACTTTTCCGGTTACCCTCCCTGATATGCAACGGACATTACAAAATGAAGATTTGGTTAAGTCCTTAACCACCCATGGTCCTCCGATAGAGGTGCATGTAGCTCTCGTGCCCAATCCACATACCCCATCCGGTTACAGATGGACCTCTTCTGAAGGTCCCCCTGTTCAATTACAAAGTGGGACCGAAACCTTATGCCAGGTAGAGGTCAAACGCCGCCGCCCGGTAGAGCTAATTGTACCTCTATTTCGCCACTATGTACTTGGAGCTGGAAGTTCACAAAAAAATATGGAGAAAAAATAGTTCATGTCCAAAATCGCAGCTTATTGGAGTAAAGCCCGAGCCAAAACGCCTACAGTTATTCAAATGGAGGCTGTAGAATGCGGCGCAGCCGCTTTAGGAATTATCTTAGGAAACTACGGCAGATTTGTACCCCTGGAAGAATTGCGGGATGCTTGCGGAGTTTCCCGGGATGGCAGCAAAGCTGCCAATATGTTAAGAGCTGCAAAAAACTATGGTTTAAAAGCCTCGGGTTATAAAAAGGAGCCTGAAGACCTATTTCAACTCCCTTTACCCATGATCCTTTTCTGGAATTTTAACCATTTTCTAGTTCTGGAGGGAATCAAGGGGGATAAAGTCTATCTGAATGATCCAGCCATGGGACCACGAACAGTTACCTATCAGGATTTTGATCAATCTTTTACCGGGGTAGTTCTGTGCTTTGAGCCAGGACCTGACTTTCAAAAAGGAGGCCACCCCCCCAAACCATTTCGCTCCTTGCTCAGGATGCTTTCCGGGAATGAAGCTGTGATGGCTTTTATTACCATTGCTGCCCTGGTTCTGGTTATTCCAGGCTTACTTGTCCCTGCCCTGCTTAAGATATTAGTAGATGATGTTCTCATGGGCATGTCCCAAAACTGGTTGTATCCTGTACTTCTGGCCCTTTTTTTAACCGGGCTTTTGCGTGCCGGGTTGAACCTATTAAAAAGCAGGGCTTTGCTTCAGCTCAATTTCAAACTCTCTATGGCTGGATCAGCCCGACTTTTTCGACATATTCTACGTTTACCCATGCATTTCTTTTCCCAGCGTATGCCCGGGGATATTCAGTCCAGATTCTCATTGTACTCCAAGCTCTCCGGCCTGGTTACCGGTCCGGTGGGTCACAGTTTTATTGGTATTTTCACGGCCCTGTTCTTTTTGAGCATCATGTTAACCTATAGCGTCTGGCTGACTTTGATTACCGTTCTCACCTCAGCCATAAACCTGATCGCTCTTCAGCTTGTATCACGCAAACGCAAAGATATGAGTCTCAGACTCAATCAGGAAGGAGGGAATCTCAGCGGCGTATCCATGAGCGGATTACAGTTGATAGAATCCCTCAAGGCTTCAGGCCAAGAGAACGATTTCTTTAATAAGTGGTCCGGTTATCAGGCCAAGGTGATCAATACTTCCCAGAGGCTGGGCATGACCAGCCAGCTTTTGTCTATAGCTCCTTCAGTGCTAAATACTGTAAACAGTGTGGCCATCCTGGGGGTCGGTGCCTTGCAGGTGATGGGCGGCAGCATGACTGTTGGAATGCTTATAGCCTATCAAAGCCTTATGTCCAATTTTACCGGCCCAATCAATCAGTTAGTGGGTCTTGGAGCCCAATTGCAGGAAGCTGGTTCTGATTTAACCCGATTAGACGACATTATGGCCAATGAACCTGATCCCTTTATCAGCAAACAGATCCAAGCCCGAGAAGATGCTGATCCTCAGAAAGAAATTAACATTAGAGGCCACTTAGAATTTAAAGAGGTCACTTTTGGCTACTCAAGACATGCCCCCCCTCTTATTGAAAATTTTAGTCTGGAGTTGCCTCCGGGCTCCCGGGTATCTCTAGTAGGGGGCTCAGGCTCAGGTAAGTCCACAGTAGCCAAATTGGTCACTGGTATGGAACGTCCCTGGAGTGGTCAGGTGCTTTTGGACGGTAAGCCTATTGAAAATTATAGCCGGGATGCTTTTACCACCAATGTGGCCAAGGTGGATCAGGACATCTTTCTTTTTGAAGGTACGGTCAGGGAAAACCTGAGCATGTGGGATCAAACCATGCCGGAGCAGGATATGGTCCAGGCAGCTAAAGATGCCAGTATTCATGATGTAATCACCAATCGACCAGGAGGATATTTCGGTCACTTGAGTGAAGACGGGGGCAATTTGAGTGGTGGTCAGCGACAGCGTCTGGAAATCGCCCGGGCCCTGTCTTTAAATCCCAGAATCCTGATTATGGATGAGGCCACTAGCGCTCTGGATGCGGATACAGAAAAGCAAGTTGACGATAACATCCGCAGACGGGGATGTACCACTTTGATTATAGCTCAGCGTCTGTCCACTATTCGGGATAGTGATCTCATTGTTGTTCTCAAGGAAGGTAAGGAAATGGAACGGGGAACCCATGATCAGCTTATGAGCAAAGACAGTTTATACGCTGAACTAATCAAAGCTCAGTAAAGGCCAATATGCAGGAACAGGATCAACTATTGCAGATTTTGGAGAAAGACGGGGTCCGGGTCCAGGTTCAGGGCAACCAACCAGTATCTCTGCGGGGAACAGATACTGCCTGGGTTACTGTCTCGGGTCGGGTTGATATCTTTTGGGCACCTATAATAAATGGGCAACCCTCTGGACCGCGCCATTATCAATTCTCCGCTGAACCAGGGAATTTTCTCTTTGGCCTGCCGGATAATTCCGAACATATTTTTCTGGCTGTGGGTATTCCCGGGACTGAGCTACTACAGATCAAAAGAGATGTCCTCTTGGACCAAATGACCAACTCCGAAAATGGCTCTGAGGCCCGACAGGCCCTTGAGTTTTGGATTTGTTCTCTGGGACGCTTAGCAGCAGCAAACGCCCCTTTGCCTGGGAAATATATCTCCCTATATCCAGGGCAAACAATCTCTGTTCCTGAAAACAGCCATCTTAGAACCAAAGAGCAATTGGTCTGGACTGATCCCGATCGCCAGGAATATCTCTTTTCCGGGCGCAAGGATTTGCCCCAAATCCAGGGTTGGCCTATCTTTCCAGTTAGCCATGATTTTTGGCTGACCTCCACCCAAGCCGATGAACTGAAATGTCTGTCCACCAAGCAGGCCTTACAAAAGCAATATTTCCCTCAGATACTGGCCGGATTTGGACAATTTGCCCAGGATTGCGCTGCAGTCCATGCCTCCCAAACAGAGAGCAGTCATATGCAGCGTATTGCCGAGCGGAGACAGATGGATGAGAGTAAACTAACCACTGCCTTGAAACAGCTGGCTGGGGCCCTTTGGGGAGGGAAAAGTGAACAGGAAGTCATTTTCGAAGGTGAATCCCCTTTAATTGAGGCTGTTATGCTTACTGCCAGGGCCTCTGGAATATCATTCGTGTCCCCGGAACAAACAGAGGACGGTTCCCCTGACCTGGATGATTTGGCTCGTGAATCACGTTTTCGCTATCGCCAGGTACTTTTGGAGGGAAAGTGGTGGCGGCAAGATAACGGTCCTATGTTAGGTTTTAAAACGGAGACAGGTGCACCAGTAGCCTTGCTGCCTTTGTCGGCCAGAAAATATGAGCTTGTTGACCCGTCTGAGAATTCCAGAGAGACCCTTAATGCGCAAAATAGCCAGACCTTAAGCAGCCAAGCCTATATGCTATACAATGCCTTACCCTCCAAAGAAATTGGGATACTGGCTTTGATGCGTTTTGGTTTCAAGAATTGTTGGCGGGATCTGGGTATGTCCAGCCTGATGGGACTTATCACCGCCCTGCTTGGTCTGCTTACTCCCATCATGACCGGGATGGTAGTGGATACCATCATCCCTGAGGCTGCCAGAGGGCAGCTCTTTCAAATGTGTTCCATCCTGCTGACCTGCGGATTGGCAGTCGGACTTTTCAATATTACCCGGACCGTGGCTATGATGCGCTTCAAAGGACGTCTGGATTATATCATGGAGGCTGCTATATGGGATCGGCTCCTTTCCCTGCCGGCCCCTTTTTTTAGAGACTTTACCGCTGGTGATCTCTCCAATCGCAGTATGGGCATTAATACAGTGCGCAAGATATTTACCGGGGCGACCATCAATACCTTAATGACCGGGATATTTTCCGTGCTCAGCCTGGGGCTTATGGTCTATTACAGTATAAACATGACCTTGGCCGGTTTGCCTATCATAGTTTTCAGCATGCTCTTGTCCTTTGCCGAGGCCTATCTTATTGTCCGATTCCAGCGTCAAGAGTATGAAATTACCGGCAGGCTGTCCGGGACTATTCTGCAGTTCATCACTGGGGTCAATAAACTCAAGGTCTCCGGAGCTGAAGAAAGGGCCTTTTCTGTTTGGAGCAAAGACTATGCCAAATTGAATAGCCTGGACTATAAGTCCGGGATGATTGGCATTGTTATGGACTCCTTCAGCTCTCTGTTTTCCGTTTTAACCTTAGTTATTATTTTTTGGTGGTTTTTTTCCCATGAACTAAAGACTCTTAGTACAGGTCAATTCCTTGCTTTCCACGCCGCCTTTGCCCAATTTATGGGAGCTATGACCAGCCTGGCCGGATCTGTT
>CAYUNZ010000144.1:0-7054 GCA_964446205.1 uncultured Desulfohalobiaceae bacterium
TCTGTTGTTTTATGTACAGGGCACAAAGGACAACTCCCTTCAGCCCGTGTTCGACCACTACAGCCAAGGCAAACCAGATAAGCGCTGCCCCGGACCAGATCAGGGCCAGCCTGAAGGAGGCAGAGGCGATAAGGCCGACCATACCAGCAATTGAGGCCAGCCTGGCCATTACTTGGGACTGGAAATATAACTCAATGATCTGAAAGGCCTGGAGCACGTGCCCGGCCGCGATGATCATGACAATGAACTGGGTCAGGGGCTTGCTGTCCGTGAGTTGCACGGCCCCGAAGACCACAGCCAACAACACCATCCCGCCGATGACCCGCAGGCCAAAGGCCGTGCCCAAAAGCTCGTCCCGGCTGTCCGGGTCCTGGACCGCATTGCGAACCACAATCCCGTCCAGCCCCAGCTTGGCAAAGGCCCCGAACAGGGCTACAAAGCTCATGGCGAAACTTAGGATGCCAAACTTGTCTGGCCCCAGATACCGGGCCACATACACCCCGACAAACAACCCCACGACAAGCCGCAGGACCCTGACCGCCATGAGCCAGCCGGTGTTGAAGAAGTATTTTTTGAAGCCTTGGTGGTGGAAGACGGTTTTGATTTTGCTTAACAATAGTTCGTCGTCCTTCGTTATTCGTGCTTCGTTCGCCTTCGGCGGTTCTTCGTTCTTTGTGCTGAAGCGTTCTTCGTTCATCGTGTTTTGTGTTTCGTTAAGAGTACAAGAAATGAGAATCTAGATTCATCAGACTTCATTTTTCAACGAAGAACAAAGGACAAGGAACAAAAAAAATAAATGAATTCATTTTTTCAAATAGTTAATCAATCCACCGATTTTTGATCGTGCATGGGATGCTTTTTCGTACAAGATTTCAAATTGCTCCTCAGTAATATGTGACCGGTCACACGCTCGATACAGCTGACTTTGCACCTCGCTACAGGATCGTTGGGCATAAGACAGAAAGCGAACAAACTCTTTATTCGATCCACCATCGAAGCCCTCGGCAATATTGTCCATAGCAGAACCAGCCGCTCGATTTATCTGATCACTCAAAGCAAAGTCTCGTGAGAAAGACCCAATCAGCGTAACCTCGTATATTTCCTGGGCCAGCACTCTAGCCAGTTGCCAAGCGTCTATATCTTCAAATCTATTGAATCCCAATTTTTCTTTACTCGTTATTCGTTTGTCGTGCTTAGTTCTTGGTTAAGAGAAGAAGAGGAGAGGTTAAATATGGCATTTGTCTTATTAACGAAGAACGAAGTACCAAGAACAAGGAACAATCAGTTTTTCTCCCGCCCATACACATTTTCCAAACGCACAATATCATCCTCCCAAATTAGTGTCCAAACTAATTATAACCCGCCAACAGCTAACGTCGAAGAACCAAATAGTTGTTGTCAATCATCAAAATTCGGCTAAATCACTGAGCTAAAATCCAGTTTAAATCACCTTCCAATGCGGGCGATTAAAATATAATTTCTTTCGCTTGGCAAATCCTTCAGAGCTTTCAACCAAAGTCCTGACCTTACGCTTGATTTTATTTTCTGTAATCTCAACATATCTATTGAGCTTTTCTTGAACAATATCACCCACAATAAGTAGATCAATTATACCTGAATCTCTGCCCTGGGCATAATCATCCAGAATATAGACCTCTTCCACCTGACCAAGATTTTCTCGGACCTGATCCACAACCTTGTCAATACCCAGAGACTTCCTGACAATGGAATGGATCTCCGGAAAAAGGGGATGCTCGGTATTGGCCCTGAAAAGGGTAGAACGGCCGTTTTGCTCTTTCTGTAAATATCCCGCCTGGCTCAGACTGTCCAGCTCGGCCTTTAAGGTCGAGGGGGCCACCTTGAACTCTGTGGCCAACTCGCGCAGATAACAGGCCAGGTCGGCATTCAGAAAGAGCTTGATCAGCAAGCTAATCCTGGTCTTGGAAGTAAATAGTTCGCTTAGCATAGATTAGTTGTATGTTGTAGGCTTTAAGTTGTATACAAGAGATTAGACAAAAAATTGTTTTCTTGTTGAGATCTACAGACACACTCCGTCTCTTCCGGGGACATAGGGGTTTTTATCCCAGCGGCCCCACCCAAAGATAATAAAGAAGACATTGCTTCTAGTAATTTGTATCGGTTGAAAGCTGTATTTTATTTAGGAAAGAGCGAACAAAAAGTCAAGAATATTTTGTTTGAATTTTTGATTGTTTTTAGGGAGGAATCGAAAGTCAGTTTGCAAAAGACAGGGCTACCAGTCGAATCTATTTCAGCTTTTAAATTACATTATATATCTCATCATTGGATAAGTATAGATGCATCGGCAGACTGAAATTTTGCAGCCCTGGACGTATATACAAATCAATAGCAATCTATCAGCTTGTGCCTCTATCATTGGTGAACACTGCCCCTCCGTCACCAATGGCTTCGATCTCCATGATTCTTCCTCTGTGCCCTAAACTGTTATCCATTATTTTCTAAGACCTTCATGATCTTGTTGAAAATTTCCGGAACAATGGAATAGTCTTTCTTCTGGACGATAGATTGGATGATCATCTCATCAATATTCAAGTACTCATGGACCAGGATATTTCTGCATCCGATCATGCTTTGTAATTGTTCGTGTTTTTCGGCGGACAGAATTTCTAATCTCTTCATCTCATCTAGAGCCTCTCTGCTCTTGGATACCTTGATACCATAGCAAGTATCAGCAACGTACCTACATAGCCCGATAATTGATTCAACCAGGACTTGCAGACCCCGTTCAACAGCTAGTAAATCAACTTCTGAAAATGCCTGCTTGTCCTGATATGAATCCAATATCCTGATCATTTTGCAAATATGCTTTTGGATCTCCTGTTCATAGAGAAGATCACGCATGTTCATAGTCCTTTTCAATCTTGGAAATAATTGAATATTCTACTCTGCGCACATGCGGAACCATACGGTCAAATATCCTTTTCCCCATAATAATGTTCATTTGCAGGGGAGGAGGGACGACCTCCAGATCAACTACAGATACTTGATTGTACATTTTTAGCTCCCGCTCCAGAACCTCCTCTATTTTTTGAGGTCTGAGGACTCGTTTCAAGATGTCCTTTTCAAAGTGGGAAAATAGGATGGCCAGGTCCCAATCACTGTCAGGATGTTCTTTTTGTTTTGCCCGGGAACCGTATAAATAGATCGCATCTACTTCAAATTTTTCTCTAATAATTTTTATCATCTTGGTTGGAATGTTTGTAATCATAGACTTGAAAGCTTTTCAAGCTGCTTTTTGAGATTAATAATTTAAGTCCTGAGGCTGCCCTTTTGATCTACAATAGGTCCCAGGACCATACAGTTATAATAGGCGCATTATGCTGGAACTTCTCATCAGCACTTTAGTTAGCCAAAAACGAACAAACAGCATTTTTTATTCGACTTTATTCAAGAGCCTAAAATTGACTCATTCTCAAAAAGATCCTATTACTGAATTTATCTAATGGTCCATAATTTAAATTTCTGGAGATAATCAAATAGCTATGAGATTACGAAAAAAGTCATTACAATCACAGGAAAAAGAGAAAAATTCAAAATTTTCACCTTTTTGGCTTATTTTGATCCTTTTGGGAGCAATTGTCTATACCATATCACCATGGGATATCATCCCGGATTTATTAGGTCCCTTGGGTTTGACCGACGATATTATATTGTGGGCGGTTATTATTGGTAAAGGACTTGCGTGGTTTTTTCAAAGAAAATGATAGCCAAGTTTATTGTAATATAAGGTGGGTATAAAATTACAAAGGTTATAAAGAATAACGGTTTACCTGAAGATATTGGTCTAAATGTAGATTTAATGGACTCAAGTTTTTATATCGACACATAATATTCTTCTCTGTTTTTATCCCGGATTAGCTCACAAAAAGAGGTTATAATCCATTATTAGTAACATAATTTTTCAAATACTTTACTCTAAGTTGACTGCTTGATAATTATTATGAAACTCAAACTCAATGACCAAATCTCGCCTATTTTTCCAATAATTGTTCCACAGAATACATCTTCTCATACTCTGCTTTGGCCGCCTTAAAATCACTGACATGCATGTCTTGACAAGCACTCTCAATTTTATCCAAACTATCTTTCAAGCTATATCCATTGGAGAACTCAAATAGTGTAACAACATTTCTGTCATAATCAGCTATGATCACATGCCAATATTTCTGATCTGCAAGTTGCTTATAAACTGAGATTTCATCGTGATTCTTCGGATTAATAGTATTCTCATATGTATATATATCTCCTGTGGCAGGATCGGGAAAACTAAACAGGATAAAACAAACCGGTCCATTGGATGTATAGATAACGCCTGACTTTACGCTAATTGAGATATCCCTGTCTATAAATTCTTTGGCATTCTTTTTTTCTTGAGTATGTAGCAACATGACTTCTTCTTCAAGACTATTATTCTTGGATAACTTTAAAGGCTTGATTCTTGGTGAAGTAAACAAATTGCTAGGTAGTTTTGACAAATCAAATTCCACATTTCCATCTTCCCATTTGTTATCCAACATATAATTCACCTCTCATACATAATATTCTAAAAATTGTCAGATTACGTAAATGTTTAGTCCTTTGCAACTAATTGAAAAAGGTACTTTCTTTTGAAATTTTTAGTGATAAAGCAGTAGAGTTTCTTATCTTATTTGATGGGGGAGACCCCACCGTGATTCAACGACAAAATAAAGATCTCCGGACGAAATTTTCAATATACCAATTAAATCTATCAAAAGCACCTAGACAAAGAGTGGAGAGGGAGCAGGAATGCCCCCTTCAAATGAGATTAGAAACTTAGGCTTGAAAACGTAAGTTCAAAAGAGAGTTCCTTTTTCATAGGGCTAAACTAATACCAGATTACTTGTTCTATCCTATCTTAATAGACGTAAAAATACAAACTGACAGAAAAATCCACATAATATCCATAAATGAAAGTTAGAAATTTCAAAATAACATTTGATAAAAAAATCCAACAAATGTATAGCTATGAGCTTGGATATTATTGGCCTATATCAGGTAAACCATACCATATACCCTATGGCCATCAATAAGCCATCAACTCATTTGTCACTGTGGGACAAAAACCCATAATTTTTACTGACCGGAAATCTTTTCTTTTAATGCCTTTCCAGGACTAAACTTGACTGCCTTTCTAGCTGAAATATACATTTTTTCTCCAGTCTGCGGATTCCGACCCAGTCTCTCTTTTCTATTGACAATAGAAAGAGAACCAAACCCAGTAAGATTAAGCTTTCCTCCATTACCCATTTCTTCTTTGATTGTATCAAGACATGCGTTTAAAAATTTTTCAGAAGCTGCCTTAGTCAACTTTGATTCTTCAGCTATCTTTCTAATAAGTTCTGATTTTGTAGACATTACTTTCTCCTTATTGTCCCTTGGCTTCAGAGTTAAAATCAAATGTTTTAGGAATATCCTTTCATGAATAATTTATCGTCCTCCCTATGGGAAAAGGCAAAGATATCTTCATGTAAGGTATAAAGCTTTATTGTTTAATCTCATAGATGCAATTCGGTCATGGATTATCTTTTACCCGATTTGGATAACTTTTGTCCAGTAAATATAACACCTCACACATGTGACATTTTCGATTAATCGAGAAGAGAGTAATCTTGTCTCTTAAATAGTTGCGGTACTTGCTTAAGTAAACGAAACTCTGATATTGGATGGGTCAATAGCCTAGCAAATTGAGTATAGAAAGTAAAATAGGCTTTTTTGAGTAAGTTTTCCAAGTCCTTAGGTTCAAAGTTCGAGGTTTTGATTACGGCATGAAGGCCATCGTAAAGTCTCCAATCCTTAGTTACAACAAGATCTTTGACTGATTGAAACAGTCTAGTGCCAGGATAAGGGGTCAAAATAGAGAACTGAGCTACTTCCGGATGGATTTTCTTTGAAAAGGCTATTGTTTGTTGAATCATTTTTTCGGTCTCATTTAGTTCACCAATTATAAAACTGGCCATAGCCTTGATATTGTGCTTGTGAAGTATCTTAATTGCCTGTAAAGATAGATCGGGTGTGATATTTTTATTGTAACTGTCCAGGACATCCTGATTCGGACTTTCGACACCTATAAAAACCATCTGGCAACCAGAAGCAGCCATAGCTTGTACCATATCTTCACGCTCGACTATTGTGTTTACTCTGGAGAAACACCACCAAGATATATCCAAATCTTTATTATTTATGAGCTCGCAAATACGAATGGTCCGATCCGGCTGTAGGGTGTGGTTGTCATCCATAAAAAAGAACCCTTTGATCCCATATCTCTTCTTGACTTCCATAATTTCATCAACAATATCCTCTGGCTCCCGTGGTCGCCATTTGAGACCAAAGAGTTGAGAAGAGGCACAAAAGGAGCAGTTAAAGGGACATCCTCGACTTCCAATGATGGATGTACCGTTGATGTTACCCAAAAGGGCATTGTATGAGTCCATTTTGAGAAGATCCCGGGATGGCAAAGGTAGATCATTTACGTCAATAAAGCCATGCTGATTTGTATTATGGACAATCTCCCCGTTATTAATATAAGAAATTCCAGGGACCTCTTTCACATCACCACCTTCATTAAGGTGATCGACCAGATTTTTTAAGATATATTCGCCTTCACCTTTGATTACATAGTCAACAAACCCGGTTTGAAGAGATTCCTCAGGGAGGAATGAGACATGTGGGCCACCCATGATCACTGGTATATTATACTGTTTGACTTTTTTGGCTAGTTGCATGGCCAAATTGTGTCTAGGTGTATCTGAAGAGATCCCAACTAGATCAAAGTCATCAAATCGAGAAGGTGTTTCTTGTAAACCAAGGGTCATATCGGCAATTTGAACCTCATGACCGCTTTGCCTAAGTAAGCTGGCAATGTAAGCCAGGCCAAGAGGCGGCAAATCAAGAGTTAATTTTTGATATCCGGCAAAATATGGAGGATTTATCAATAAGACACGCATATGACCACCATACCCTTGTTGTTAAAGTCAATCAGCAGGTTCTAGTCCGA
>CAYUNZ010000145.1:0-7012 GCA_964446205.1 uncultured Desulfohalobiaceae bacterium
ATCCGGAAATTATTGATTTCCGGATATGGAAATAACAAGTTTTCAATTCGGAAACCAGATTTTTTTTCGTTTGGCAAGGAAATCAAGAAATTATGAGGAGACGTATCTTAATACGTTGACGAATAATTTTGCAGACTGACGCAGCCAAACGGAAAAAGGGCAGTTTCCGGATGAAAACTAATTAATTCCCAGAACCGATCAGAGGCAGTTCCTTATCGATCTGGAAGAAGACCAGAAAATTTTTCCCTTGATGCATCTTTTGGTCAGGTGTGTAAGTGCGTCTTCGTAAGGATTCGATCTTTTCCTCATCTTGTTCTTCTCTTGCTTTAGTCAAGAAGAAGCGTTTCCCCTTATAACCGGAGCCTTCCTCCATAAACAAATAAGCAGCTTTGGGATTGGATTGCAGGTTGTGATAGGATAGGCGGTCACGCATGATCAGGGCTATAGTACCGTCATCCATAACATGGGGACGGGCATAGATGGCATTGTCTACATTGCCGTCACTATCAGCAGTCGATAGGACGCCGACACCTTTAGTCTCCTCAAAGTAGGTCTGAAGATCCATTCTGTTTCTCCTTTTGTGTTGTTGTTTTTGGCTTGAAAAAATCAAGAATATACAGGATTACAAAAAGTTGGTCCTAGAGTTAAACTGGTCTATGGAGAAAAATAAGGGCTTGGCTGAGACTAAGTCAATATAAGTACCTTCTTTTTTTGGTGAATATATTTTTTGTACCTTTACTTGTTTAATTTGTAGATTTATTTGATTGAAAATCGATCTGAAACTTATTAATAATTGTTACTAATCATTTGGTACAATTTGACAAGGGTATGTATATCTATTTTTGATCTGTACAAAGAAAACCTAGAATACTTGATTTGGACTTTTTGGTAGTAAAAATGAAAATGTTGACATTGAGACAAGAATACTATATTGAGTGTTTAATCAATCAGTAAAGTAGGATTCAAATTGATGAGTCGAAAAGAATCTATTTTGAAAACAGCGGTTTCCCTTTTTGCCCAAAGGGGTTTTTCAGCTACGCCAACCTCCAGCATTGCCAAGGAGGCCGGGGTGGCCGAAGGACTAATCTTCCATTATTTTCGAACCAAAGAGGATATCCTCTTGCAGGTTTTGAAGGACATGATCGAGACATATCTGGCCGGCTCGAAGCCTTTGGTGGAAAAGTGCAGTACAGGATTAGAAGCCGTTAAGTCCTTGATAGACTTTCATTTCCAGTTCAGTATCGATAATTCGGAGGCCTTGTTGGTCCTGCTCCGGGATCTGCCCAATTCCTTTCTGCAGGAAGGTGGGCTGTCAAACGAGGCCATAAAACACGGCTTGAATGGTGTCATAGGCCTTTTGGAGCAAAGTATATCCCGGGGCAAGGAAGATGGGACGATCAAAGCGGAGATCCCTCCCAGGGAGACGGCCTTTCTCTTGCATGGCATGCTAAGCGGTGTCAGCCGACTCCAGCTACTGGAGCCTATCCAGGTACCTGATTTAAAGGACCAGGTCATTGACTTCTGTTACAGATCCATAGCAAAAAACAGCAGATAGTAGTTTTTTATAGGATCAACTCATAACCGAGAACTTTCTCCTTTTATATCAAAACAACCAAGCAATTGGAGGATAAATAAAATGAGAGTTTCTTTCCTGATTTGGCTGTTTATATTGCTTTTCCCATTGATCGGCCTGGCCGGTCCACAGGAAAAGGGTCAAACCCCTCTGCCCTTGGTCAAGGTGGATAGAATCACCTTAAAAAATGCCAATCCTCCGGAAAAATATATAGGACATATTCAGGCCATAAACTCCGTAGAGCTAAGGGCAAGAGTCGAGGGATATCTGGAAAAGGTCAATTTTAGGGAGGGGTCTTTTGTCCAAAAAGGGCAACTGCTTTATGTGATTGAGCAGCCCCCTTACCAGGCCCGGGTGGCCTCAGCCAGAGCAAAGGTAACCCAGGCCGAGGCCGATCTTTTCAAGTCAAGCACCCGCTTAAGACGTTTGCGCTCTGCTCAGCCGGAAAGCGTTCCGAAAACAGATCTGGATGACGCCAAGGCGGCCAAAGAGCTGGCCCAAGGCCAATTGGCCGAAGCAAAAGCCAACCTGGAACTGGCCAGGATTGACTTTGATTATACAACCATTGAGGCCCCAATCACCGGGCGCATCGGGGAAAGTACATATGATAAGGGCGATCTGGTCGGACCGGCTTCTAAGACCTTGGCCGACATAAAGCAGATAGACCCCATCCGGGTTGTCTTTTCCGTTAGCGAGAATCAGGCCGGCATAATCCATAAGGCCTATAGAGATGCCAAAAGCGACACGAAGGATTCTTTCTTCGCAGTCAGTCTGAAATTTACCAACGGTCAGGCTTATCTTCGAAAAGGAAGGATCAATTTTGTTGACAACAAGGTAGATCCGGAGACCGGCACAATCGCTATCTGGGCCAGGTTCGACAACCCTGAAGGCAAGCTTCTGCCCGGGGAATATGTAAATGTCTTTCTGGGAAAAAGCGAACCAGAAATGCTGCCTGCAGTTCCCCAGGTAGCAGTGCAGCAGGACAGAGAAGGTAGATTTGTTTATGTGGTTGATAAAAAGTCCCAAGTAGAAAAACGAAGAATTACAATCCAGGCAGTTATAGGTGACAGCCAGACAGTTAAATCCGGTCTCAGTCAAGGTGAAAAGGTGATAATCCAAGGGATACAAAAGGTCAAACCAGGTATGAAGGTCAAGATCTCCACTGATGAAAAGAGGGATAGATAGGCTATGTTTTCCAAGATCTTTATAGAACGTCCCAGGCTGGCCATTGTCATCTCCATCCTGATCACCCTCGGGGGTATTATAGCCATATATACCATTCCTGTCGGAGAATATCCCAATATCACTCCTCCGGTAATCAGGGTCAGTGCTGTATATCCGGGGGCAAATGCCGAGGTGGTTCGCGATACTGTTGCCGCCCCTATTGAGCAGGAGGTTAACGGTGTTGACGATATGCTCTATATGCAGTCCGATTGTTCCAATAATGGCAGATACACTCTGGAAGTCACATTTACTGTAGACTCAAATCCCGATATAGATCAGGTCAATGTTCAGAACAGGTTGCAATTGGCCGAGTCCCAGCTACCCAAGGAAGTCCTGGATCAAGGGATCGATGTGCGCAGGCGCTCGGCTGATATGCTGGCAGTTGCACCGTTTTTCTCTCCAAAAGGTACCCGTGACCGGGTCTTTATGAGCAATTATGTCAGCCGCACCGTTGAAGATGCCTTGGTCCGCATTAATGGGGTCAGCGACGTACATATATTCGGTAGTTATGCCTACAGTATGCGTATCTGGATGGACCCTGATAAACTAATTGCTCTGGGAATGAGCGCCCAGGAAGTAATCCAGGCCATTCGGGAGCAGAATATTCAGGCCACAGTAGGTTCAGTGGGTACCGCTCCCAGTCCGCCCGGACAAAAGGTGCAGTATACATTAAAGGCCAAGGGCAGGTTGAAAAAGCCTGAGGAATTCGGCAACATAGTTATCCGACACAACGAGAAAGGGGGCTTGGTCCGAGTAAAGGATGTGGCCGAGGTTGAGCTGGCCAGCAAGGATTACATGACGAAAGCTTGGTACAATAATCAGCCAACTATTGGTATAGCTGTTTACAAAACATCCGAGGCAAATGCCCTTGAGACCATGGACGCAGTTGAAGCCGAGTTAAAGCGTCAAGCTGAGGATTTTCCCGCCGATATGGAATATAAGGTCATGTATGACACTACCGACTATGTGAAGGAGGCCATTGAGGAGATCATATTTACACTCGGGCTGACATTCTTGCTGGTGGTTGGGGTTATTTTCGCTTTCTTACAGAATTGGCGGGCTACTCTTATCCCTGCTGTTGCCGTACCGGTGTCAATTATAGGCACTTTTGCAGCTTTATTAGCTCTGGGGATGAGCGCCAATACAATATCCCTGTTTGCCTTGATACTGGCTATAGGCCTGGTGGTCGATGATGCGATCGTGGTTGTCGAGAATGTCCACCGGGTCATGGAAGAGGAAAAATTGGACAGGAAGTCCGCTGCCATAAAGTCGATGACCGAGGTTACCGGTCCTATTGTAGCTACCACTCTGGTACTCTTGGCCGTGTTCGTGCCGGTGGCCTTTATGCCGGGGATTACTGGACAGCTTTACAAGCAGTTCGGGGTGACCTTGTGTGTATCAGTGGTCATCTCCTCAATATGTGCCTTGACTTTAAGCCCGGCCCTATGTGGTGTATTTCTAAAAGAAGCCAAGCCTCACAGACGCGGTCCTTTTGGCTGGTTCAATTCCTCTTTGTGGTTCTCAAGGAAATTATACATCTCTGTTGTCGGCTGGCTTATCCGGCACTTGTCTGTTGGCATATTGTTCTTTCTTATCCTGGCAGGAGGGGCTTGGTTGTTTTCTGGCCATATACCGACCAGCTTCCTGCCCCAGGAAGATAAAGGCGGGTTCTTTAATGATATCAAGTTGCAGGAAGGGGCCAGCATTCAGAGAACCAATGAGGTTATTCACAAGGTAACAAGGAAGTGTTTGCAGATAGAGGGAGTAGAAGATGTGATAGCTGTTAGCGGTTTTAGCCTGTTGAGCGGTCGTGCGGAGAATGTTGGTTTTGCTATTGCCGATCTTATCCCATGGGATGAACGAACTGTACCTGAATTACACTTGAATGCCATGGTCAATAAGGTTTCTAAAGAGCTGAATTCTATAAGTACAGCCAATATCCACTCCTTTGTTCCGCCACCCATTCATGGTCTGGGAACTACAGGTGGTTTTGACTTCAGGCTTCAGGCCATGAAAGGTCAACCCCCTCGGGAAATGGTCTCTGCTGCCATGGGACTGGTGGCGGCAGCCAATCAGGAACCGTCGCTTTCCAGAGTCTATACCACCTATTCAGCAGATACACCGCAAATATTTGTCCATCTTAAGCGGACCCGTATTGAGGAATTAGGAATTCCTGTAAGTCGGGTCTTTACCACACTCAGGCAGCAGTTAGGTTCTCAATATGTCAATGATTTTAATCTATATGGACGGACCTATCAGGTAAAAGCCAGGGCTCAGGCAAAGTTTCGGAAAAATCCGGAAGATATAAAGGATCTGTATGTAGTAAGCAACAGTGGTAAAAAGGTGCCTATGGAGAGCCTGGTCAGTCTGTCTACCCAATTGGGTCCAAGGCTGATAAACCGTTATAATCAATTTTCCAGTCTGGCCATCAAGGGTCAGTCTGCACCGGGATATTCTTCAGGTCAGGCCATGCAGGCCATGGAGAAGCTGGCCAGTGAAAAACTGCCTGAGGGTTATTCCTTTGCCTGGTCCTCTATGTCTTTTCAGGAGCAAAAGGCCGGAGGTACAGTTGTGTATCTATTTGCTTTGGCTGCCGTCTTTTCTTTTCTTTTCCTGGTGGCACTTTATGAAAGTTGGAGCTTGCCCCTGTCTATAGTCCTGTCCGTGATCGTGGCTTCTTTAGGGGGATTTGTCGGGCTTTGGATAACGAGTCATCCTCTGTCTCTATATGCGCAGATCGGCATGATATTGCTTGTCGCTTTGGCGGCCAAAAACGCCATCTTGATTGTGGAATTTGCCAGGGACCGCAGAAATGAAGGGCATTCCATTTACGAGGCGGCAATAGAAGGGGCTGGAATCCGTTACAGACCGGTATTGATGACCGCATTTACCTTTATTTTGGGTGTCGCTTCGCTGGTCTGGGCCACAGGAGCGGGTGCAAACGCACGCCAACATATCGGTACAGTTGTCTTTTCCGGAATGCTGGCTGCTACTACCTTGGGTATATTGATTATTCCCGTATTATATTTTCTGTTTCAGGGGATGGGAGAAAAGATGACAACCAGGAAATCAAAAGATACGGAAGGCAGTGATAGAAATAAGTGAGTATTGATTAAGAGACGAGGCCCTTATGCTAAGTAGTGGCAATAATATCAATAAAAAGACAATCCTTAGTCTAGCTTTTATCCTGATCTTGGTAACAGGCGGGTGTATGGTTGGACCGGACTACAGCAAGGTCCAGCCTGAGACCAGGGAGGATTGGTATGCCCGGATGGAGAAAGGACTTGAGAAGACCAGACCGAAGAGAGACAGACTGGCCAAGTGGTGGCAGGTACTTGACGATCCTGTCCTGAGTCGTCTGGAAAAAAAGTCGGTCAAAGGGAATTTGGATCTAAAAACTGCCTTGTCCAGGATAAGGCAAGCCAGGCTGAAAAGAGGTATTGATCGATCAACACTTTTCCCTGCCCTAAACGCTGAAGGTCAAGCACAACGACAACAGACCAGTGAGTCAATGTCTTCAATTTCCGGGGGAGAAGTTCAAAATTATTATATTTCACAATTCGATTCTTCTTGGGAGCTCGATCTGTTCGGAGGAATAAGACGTTCTGTTCAAGCGGCTCAGGCAGAGCTTGAAGCTAGTCAGGCGGATATGAATGATGTCTTGATAAGCCTTATGGCCGAAGTGGCGCTGAACTATATTGAAGCCCAGACCTACCAGCACAGGTTGGAGATTACCAGGTCCAACATCAAGACACAAAAGAAGACATATAAATTAAATAAATCAAGATATCAGGCAGGAATAATTGATGAACTAGCTGTGCAGCAGTCACTAAGAAATCTGGAGCGAACCCGTTCCCAGATCCCGAGACTGAAAAGTGGATTAAGACAGGCTCAGAATCGACTGGCTGTTCTTTTGGGGCAAAAGCCAGGTTCAGTGGAGGATGATATCTATTCCGGCAAGCCGATCCCGGAAGTCCCGGCCGAGGTGGCAGTGGGTATCCCGGCTGAGGTCATGAGACGCCGGCCGGACATCAGACGTGCGGAAAGGCGTTTGGCGGCACAAACGGCCAGAATTGGGGTTGCTACGGCTGAATTATATCCAAAATTCCATCTATTCGGGACTATAGGTCTGGAGGCGCTTGAGGTAGAAAATAAATTTTTCGATGCCCAAAGTCAGTTTTGGAATATAGGGCCGGGCATATCCTGGAAAATCTT
>CAYUNZ010000146.1:0-5161 GCA_964446205.1 uncultured Desulfohalobiaceae bacterium
CGATGGACAGGTCAAAATCAATGGGGTTCGGGTCGAGCTTGAGGAAGTGGACCGCGTTTTGGGCCTGGAGTCCGGAATCGATCAATCGGTAGTAATGGTTCATAGCCGAAACAATGGGGAAAATGCACTGGTCGCCTACTACACGGAAAAAGAGCCTGTCAAGGAAGAGGCTTTGCGGACAAGACTCCAAGACTATCTTCCTGCCGCCATGATACCCGATTTCTTTGTCCGGATGGACGAGTTCCCTTACAGTCTGAATGGAAAAATAGACCGTCGAGCCTTACCCAAACCTGATGATTTGATCTATGAACGGGAGGAATATGAACCGCCGCAAAATGAGATTGAAAAACAATTGGTTGATATTTGGAAACAAGTCCTGGGGATAGAGAAAGTTGGTGTCAACTCGCCCTTCTTGAATATCGGGGGCAATTCCCTAAAGGCCATTCGAGCCATTTCCTTGATCAACCGGGAATTGAATACGGATCTTCGTATTCGGACATTTTTTGAACTGGCCACGATTCGCAAGATAGCTCAAGCCATAAGTTCAAAGGAATCTAAAAACACAGATATCATTGAGCCCCTACCCAAAAGCCATGATTATCCTTTATCCCATGCCCAACAGCGGTTGTGGATTTTGCAGCAGCTAAACATGGATGCTAGAGCATATAATTTGCCATCTGCCTGGCTCCTGGAAGGTGAGTTTGATGTGGATGTCTTTGGTCAGGCAATGCAAATGGTTGTTGATCGGCATGAATCATTGCGGACTACATTCCATCAGATTGACAGCCAACCGCGTCAGGTAGTTTACGACCATGTCCCATTCGAAGTAGGACAAGTCGATCTTCGCATGGAGATCGATCCGCTTGAGGATGCCAAGAAAAGGATCAGGGCAGAGGCCCATGAACCGTTTTATCTATCTGAGGGTCCATTAATTCGCGTGATTCTTTATCAAATTGGGGATAAGAGTTTTGTTTTATTCGCCAATATTCATCACATTGTTTTTGACGGTACATCTGCTGGGGTCATGATCAGAGATATACTGCAATTCTATCAATCCCTGATAAAGAAAGAAGAGCCTTGGTTGCCCTCATTGCCAATCCAATACAAAGATTTCGCCACCTGGCAAAACACCTGCCTTGCCCAGGGGGCCATGCAAGGGCATCGCGACTATTGGCAAACCAAGCTATCCGGGGCTTTGCCTTTGATTGATCTGCAAACCGATTATCTTCGTCCGCCAATGCAGACCTTTGAGGGGGAAACCTTATCCTTTGATCTTGACCAGTCCCTGCTGGCCTGGTTTCGAGAATACTGTCATGCCCGGGGCGGCAGCCTGTACATGGGTGTAATCGCCCTGGTCAAGGCATTGCTGTATCGCTATACCGGACAGCGGGATATCCTGGTTGGCACCGTGATTTCCGGGCGGGATCATGCTCAGCTGGATGACCAGGTCGGCTTTTATGTCAATACCCTGGTTTTGCGCGATTGGATCGATCCGGAACTGCAATTCGACAAGAATTTTGACTCCATCAAACAGACAGTTTCGGAAGCGATTGAACATCGAGAGTATCCGTTTGACAAAGTCGTGGACGATCTTGGTTTGGATCGGGATATGAGCCGACCACCTCTAACCGAAGTCATGGTCGTCTATCAGAACATGGACCAAGGCGATTTTGCCATCGAAGATGTGGAAATTTCCGAGCTTGATCTCGATTTCCAAAGCAGTAAGTTTCCGCTTTCTTTCGTATTTGAAGAGCAAGATAATGGCATTGTCTCCTTGAAATTGGAATACAACACCGATCTATTCAAACAAAAACGTATGGAACATATGGCGGCTCATCTTCAGGAATTACTCCGAAGTATAAAGAGCCAACCTGAGCAGTCGCTACACTCCTTAAATGTTTTGCCGGCACTCGAGCGGGAAATGTTGATCCATGGCTTGAACAATACCGACTGTGACCTTCCAGAGGACAAAACCCTTTTGGGTTTGTTTGAAGAACAGGTAAGACAAAGGCCCGAGGCCAGGGCGGTAGTAAGTGAAAGCATCGACTGGACATACCGAGAGCTAAACGCCAGAGCCAATCATCTGGCCCATCGGCTGATTAGCGACCATAAACTAATCCCCGGTCAACATGTTGGGGTCTTGATCAGTCGTTCCCCATGGCTGCCGGTGGCTTTTCTGGGCATCCAGAAAGCCGGAGCGGTCTATGTCCCGATCGATCCCAGCTATCCGTATGAACGGGTTTCCTTTATGCTCAAGGATTGCATGGCTTCGATCGTCCTGACGGATACAAAAGGTCATACTGAATGGGCGGATGGGATAAAAAATTGTATTGATATTAGTATCCTGGATTATGATGACCCTGGCAAGCCAGATATTGATCGATCCGGAAGTGATGTGGCCTATGTTATCTACACCTCCGGTTCGACAGGCAAGCCCAAGGGCGTGTTGATAGAAAATCAGGGTATCGTCAATCTGTCCTTGGCTCAGAGAAATGAGTTGCAAATAGAGCCAGCGGATCGGATATTGCAGTTTGCCCCGTCTTCGTTTGACGCTTCCTTATCAGAGATAGTAATGGCTCTTGGACAAGGGGCCAGCCTTGTTGTTGTTGGAGAGGAGCTGATATTTGATCAAAAACGCTTTGTTCAGTATCTACAAGAGAAAAAGGTCACCATAGCCACTTTGCCTCCCTCCTATGTAGCCGAGTTGCCGACAGAGGCTTTTTCTCCATTGCGTTTGCTAATTACAGCCGGAGAAGCAGCTAAAAAAGAAGATGCCCTGGTCCTTGGCCAATCGGTTGAGTACGTCAATGCCTATGGGCCGACCGAATCGACGATATGGGCAACCAGTCACCACATTGATCCTCAGGCGAAATATCAGGGTACAATCCCAATCGGCAGGCCGATACAAAACATAGAAATTTTTGTCCTGGACGAGCAAGGACAACTTATGCCCATGGGCTATCCCGGTGAAATCTATATTGGAGGAGTCGGGGTTGCCCGCGGGTATCTTAATCGAGAAACATTGACCGTAGAAAGGTTCATCCCACATCCATTCCGCCCTGACCAGCGTGTTTACCGTAGCGGAGATATAGGATTTTGGACATGGGATGGAGAGATCGAATTCCTTGGCCGTATGGACCATCAGGTGAAGATCCGGGGGCAAAGAATTGAATTGGGTGAAATCGAGCAATGCTTACAACAGTACCCCGGCCTGAAAAGGGCCGTGGTAGACGCCTGGCAGGGAGAGGGGACAAAGTATCTGACTGCCTATCTTGTAGATCACAACAGTTTGAATATCAATTCTTTGCGGGAACATATCAGATCCTATCTGCCTGATTTTATGGTCCCCCATTATTGGGTTTCGATGGATTTTATCCCCACACTTCCCAATGGCAAAGTAGATCGGAATCAATTGCCGTCCCCAAAGGAGCAGGCCTTGGATTCGGTCAAAGACTATGTTGCCCCGGTGACTGATGAACAAAAATGCTTGAGCCAGGTATGGTCCAGAGTTTTGGGACTAGAGCGGGTGGGTGTTTATGATCGGTTTTTCGATCTTGGCGGGGATTCGATCAAGGCCATTCAGATCGTCGCCTTGTTGCAAGAGCAAGGCTATTCATTAAATGTTAAGGAGATCTTCCGTTCGCCGACCATTGAGTCCCTGGCTTTAAAGATGACAAAGACTAGTCAGTCCAACTCCACTCAAATAACTACAGAGCCAATTCCCTTCACCCCTATCCAACATTGGTTCTTTGAGGAACATGATCACGATCTCCATCATTTCAATCAATCCGTTTTATTGAAACCAAAGCATTCATTACAGGAACAGGCCCTACGCCGGTCCTTAATGGCCCTGGTCGATTATCATGATGGCTTACGGCTGAGATTTCCTTTGGAAGAAGGACGAAGATTACAGAGGTATGGCCAAAGGGATCAGGATTTTGAACTGATTGTTATTGATTTATCAAGTACGTCCAATTTTGAAGAGGCTTTACAAGATCATGCCCAATCCGTGCAGGAAAGTATGGATCTTGAACAAGGGTCCCTGTTCAAGGCGGTACTGTATCGTTGTTCTGGCAAGGAACGATTGCTCCTTGTGGCTCATCATCTGGTTGTAGACGGAGTAACCTGGAGGATCTTGCTGGAGGATCTGGTTACAGCCTATCATCAGGCCGTGGAGGGGAAAAAGATCCATTTTCCACCAAAGGATGCCTCCTATCAACAATGGGCTGAGATGTTGCAAGGTTATAGTCAAAGTTCAAGTATCAAAAAGGAAATACCGTATTGGAAAGAAGTGGACAAGATGGCCGGGATGATGATTCCCGTGGATACACAGGCCGAGGATAACCGATATGGTGATAGTGAGACTGTCAGCTTTGCCTTGACCGCGGAAGAGACAAATGATCTTCTGTACCGAAGCCATTATGCATACAATACAGAACTGAATGATCTTCTTTTAACCGCATTGGCCCAGGCTTTGAAGGACTGGGTCAATGAAGACTCTTGTTTGATCGCCTTGGAAGGCCATGGACGGGAAGCGATTGATGAAAATACCCGGGTTTATCGGACCGCGGGTTGGTTTACCAGTATATACCCCTTTGCCCTGCCGCTTAAGAGCCTGGATATCGGTTCACATATCAAAGAGGTCAAAGAGGCTATACGTCGCATTCCACAAAAGGGGATCGGGTACGGTATTTTGAAGTCATTGACTCCCGACTCATTAAAAAAAGATCTGAAATGTCTTGCCCGGCCTCAGATTGCATTTAATTACCTTGGCCAATTCGACCAGGTCTCGGACCGGCAACTCCTTTCACCGGCCTTTGAATCAATGGGAAGAGCGGAGGGTCCGGACCTGGAAAGGACATATTTACTGGAGTGGGATGGGTATATACTAAACGGACAATTACAGTTTTCGTTGCGGTATAATCGAAAATGGCATTCTGCCGAGACCATTTCGGACTTGTTGAACCGTTTTGAACAAGCCCTGAAAACCATTCTTGCTCATTGCCTGGACCAAGAAGAATCTGAATTGACACCCAGCGATGTGGCCCGAGTGGCTATGAACCTGGACGACTTTGAACAACTGTTTCAGAATGAATAAACAAGTCAATATCACCAAAGAATCCATTCAACGAATCTATCCTCTTTTGCCCATGCAAAAGGG
>CAYUNZ010000146.1:5261-6996 GCA_964446205.1 uncultured Desulfohalobiaceae bacterium
AGCGTATGGCCTATTTAGAAAAGCTCCTGTTTCAAGAGCGGCAAAAGGGATTTGATCTAAGCCGGGATGTCCTGATCCGGATTCGTGTCTATCAATGTGGGGATCAGGTATATGAGATGGTTTGGAACTTTCCGCATATCCTATTGGATGGATGGTCCGGAGCAATACTTCAGTCTGAGTTTATCACCCTTTATGAGGCCTATGTCCAGAATAAAGATCCGGAACTGTCACCTCCGGCTGACTACAATCTTTTCCTGGATTGGCTGGAAAAGCACCATTTCGAAGATGATCTGGTTTATTGGAAAGATCTTTTGCATGATTATGATGCCTTGGCCTCTGTCCCTGTTTGGAAGCAACATGGTCTCAGGCAGGGCTATGAACCGGGCCAATATACTTTCTCTATCAGTGAAGAACAGACTCAAGCATTGAATAAACTGGCAAATCAACTGGAATGTACAACCAATGTCATTTTACAGACCCTGTGGGGAGTTATACTGGCCCGCTATAATCAAGTGGAGGATGTTGTCTTTGGTACAGTCGTTTCCGGGCGGCCACCAGAAGTGAGTGGCATCGATCGCCTGGTCGGTCTTTTTATCAATACCTTGCCACTTCGTATCCAATTGGATGGTTCTGGCCTGTTTTCAGATATAGCCCGCAATGTGCAAACACAGTTCATGGAAAGTCAGGAACACAGTTGCCTGTCCATCGCTGAAATACAGAGTACGCTTCCTATAACCCATGCCTTGTTGGATCATCTTTTTGTTTTCGAGAATTATCCTGTTGATGGCGATCAGTTCGAAAAGATGAATCAATCCGGAATCGGGTTCGAAGTGGAGGCCACCTCCGCCTTTGAACAGGTCAATTATTCGTTTGGAATCCTAGTCCATCCTGGCAAGGAACTGCACATAACCTTTAATTATGACAAACAAAGACATGACCATATCCAAATGCAGTATATGGAAGGCCATTGGCGATCCTTGCTGGGCCTGGTTATAGAAAACCCCTCTATCTGTATTAACGACCTTGAAATTCTGTCTGAAAGGGAAAAAGACAATGTATTGCATCGCTTCCAGGGAGATACCGTCGAATATCCCCAGGAAAAGACTTTAGTTGATCTTTGGCAGAAACAGGCAGAAAAGACACCGGATCGAATGGCCTTGTCCTTTGAAGGCAACTTTTTGACATATGAGGAACTGGATCAACGTTCAACAGTTCTGGCCAATCAATTGCAACACCAGTGTGGTATCCAATTGGGGGACCATATTGGTCTGTTAATGGATCGGGGAATAGATTTGATCGTCTCTTTGCTTGGAATTATGAAGGCAGGAGGGGTGTATATTCCTATTGATCCTTCTTATCCTTCTGAGCGAATTGAATTTATTATCCAGGATGCTAAGTGTAATCTGCTGATCGTAGAAAATGAGACCGACAAAAAGGTTCATAAATATGAGAGCGGACAGATATTGGATATACAGGACGTGGACTGGACGACAGACAAAAGGCAGGAGGTGCATGCCAGTAGCCGCAATGTGGCTTATATGATTTATACCTCCGGCTCTACCGGCCAGCCAAAGGGGGTTATGATCGAGCATCGCGGTTTTATCAATATGATCCAGGAACAAATCCGGGCCTTTGGTCTTGGTGAAAAGGACCGGGTCCTTCAATTTGCTTCCTGCGGTTTTGATGCCTCTTTGTCGGAAGTCTTTATGGCCCTTTTGAGCGGAGCTTGTCTTGT
>CAYUNZ010000147.1:0-6948 GCA_964446205.1 uncultured Desulfohalobiaceae bacterium
TTTCATTCTTCTTTTCGTGTTTTTTCGTGTGTTTCGTGGGCTAAAATCTTTTCATCTTAACACTTCCTGATACATTAAAAATGTTTACTTGCTTTATATATGAAATAAACACGTCAGAAATATCTTACTTTTTTATAGCGGTCAATAATATTTTGACCTTACAAAAATCCCTGCCATCTGTAGTGCAATTAATATTATTCATACCCTGATTGGGATATGAAAAAAGTTGACTGCATTTCGCCAAGCCAACATCTCAAAAGTATCATCTTTCAAACCACAATTCTTCTGAAGCCAAGTAAAATACGGTTCGGAAAAACTTATTGCAGAGTCACTGTTTATCATCAATCGCTCGGCTATTTGCGGTCTATCAGCTAGAATAGTCATTAAATCGTTGACCGAGGCTTTGCCTTCTTGAAGTGTCATACCGAGCATATATGAATCTTGTAACATAAGATCCCATATCTCAGAAGTAAGATGATCTATAACAATAAAGTCTTTTAGATCTTCATATGAAGACAGTAATCGAAGTATCTGCTCAGAAACAGCTCGTTTATTGTTCCTTGGTGTATGTATACCAAGCCTCTTATGCTTTGGGAGACAGGAAAGAGCCCAAGACAATTGCCATTCCAATATCTTTTCTTCTTCAAAACTCCCGGATTCCAGGCCCAGTTCACCAAGGCCACTACAAAGAGGATCACTCATATGCTCCTCTAAAGACTCTTGTAATATAGTCGGCATAATCTGTTCCTTACTTAGATCAAAGGGAATACACCTGGGATGAATACCAACCAGATAAAAAAAGAGCAGACCGTATTCACGCAACCTCAAAACTGATGTCCGTAGGTTTTGCCAATAACTGGGATATTCATACCAGGATTCAATATGTTCAGGAAATGCCCAGGAAAGACCTCCACATTTTAAATCAGAGTATTTGTCCATAATCGGTTGACCCCTATCCAACAGCAAATCAATATGACAATGTGAGTCAAAGGCCCTTATGCACATTACATTCTCCTTTTTGCTTGCATTTTCGATCTCCAAGAAAATACATCATTTAAGGACCACCTCATTCCAGAAAAGCCAAGTTATAAGACCACCCCCTAAAAGAACAAGGCCTGCAGCAAAAAAGAATGCCCAGTTAAGGCCAAAGCAACTAACAACCCAACCAAGGATAAGTGGACTTGAAAAAGTAGCCAAGGCAATCGTGGTGAAACGCATTCCCATAGCCAGACCGGCAGTATCGTAAGAGGAGACATCTGCTGTCATAACCATTGACAACGGCTGAGAAATCCCGAATCCCAGTCCAAAGACCAAAAACAGGGTTACCAATCCAAAGATATTTCCTACCTGAACAACTCCTCCGATACCAATAAGCACAGCAGCTAAGGAGACAATAAGAAAAGTCTTCCGACTGAAAAAGGCAAAAGCCTTACCCATAAAGACGCGAATCCCGGTCATGGCGAAAGCGAAGATTGAAAACAAAAAACCGATGGTCTCTTCAGAAAACCCCTTCTCCTTAATCAAAAGAGGTAGAAAAGAACTCCTCAAACTTACAGCAAATAAGACCACGAAACCAAAAAGCAGGATGGCAACAAAACCTCTGTCAGCCAGTAAATTACCAACCTTTTGCAAGGGTTGATCTTGAAAGAATCCTCTTATATTGCTTTGTTGCGGCTTCTTTTCTTTAAGCCCAAAGACAGACAAACCCAAGAATGACAAAAAAAATGCCCATAAAAAGACTGTCTGAATATCAAAACAAGAGCTAAGGTAACCGCCAAGAAAGGGACCCAGGGTCTGTCCACCAGCTGCGGTGAAGGACATCCCTCCAAAACCCTTTTCTCGAACACGTGTATCTTGAAGCTTGGATATATAGGTCTGACTAGAAAGGATGAGGAACAGAAAAGATACTCCCCCGACTACCTGTGTCAGACACAAGAACCAAAGATCCTGAGTAATAAAAAGCATCAGGCTATAGGCGATATTACCACTTACCCCAAATACAAGCATCAACTTGGTACTCATCTTTTCACAGAGTTGTCCAACAGGTAAAGATAAAAAAACAGACAACATTGCGAATAAACTAATGATCAAACCAATATCTGAGGCTGTCGCTCCCAGGTCTTTGGCATAAAGAGGTATGTAAGGGAAGACCATTCCATGACGCAGAAAATGAACCAGATAAAGGAAGGCAATAAGCCGCATCTCAACAATCCACTATGTTCAAGCATGTTAACTTGTTGACTATATTCATCAAAGTTTGGCTTGTAGTATTAGGCTCTAAGCAGGTAAATATATAAGCTGGCAAGGAACTCGGCTTATACGCTTGCAACTAAATCCTTGTACTAATTGTCCAGCCAAGGTTGAAGTACTAAAACAATCTAAAGCCAAAATTAATCCGGAGAGATCAATGAGGTATTATCTTGAAAGGTCCTATTTTTTCGACCAAGGAATCAGTTTTAAATGTATGCAGTGCGGTACTTGCTGCACAGGTGCAAAATTTTTGATTTTCGGATAATAATTTGAATCCAGTTACATTGAAGTCTTCACTGCAGAAACCACAAAGACAGGGTCACTGTGAATAAGCTCAGGATATCTCAGATCTGTCTCAGGCCTCCACCAATTCCTAACAGAATAGGTATGAAGGTTATCAAAGGCCCCTGTCTCTAAGAAATATTCCTGTACCAGCCCCAGACGTTCAAATTCATGGATTTCAGTCCACAAGGCAGTAACTTTTGGTGGGAACCATCTATTGGAAAAACTTATAAAACAGACCCCATTAGGTTTAAGAACCCGAACAATCTCCTGCATGACCTTTTCAGGATTAACCAGATACTCAATAGACAAACTGCAGACAATCGCTTCGAATTCACCATCTGCAAAAGGAAGAACCGGATCTGCATTTAAATCATGTACTATTGCCTCATCTATTTGGCTGTTTTTACACATTTCTTCCTTATTCATCCCTAAACCAACCACTTCAAGATCCAGATTTTCAGGCAAATGTGATTGAACACTGCTCATAAGATCCAAGACTCGCATTCCAGACTCAAGCAATCTTGAATACTCTTCTGCAAGAAAGTATGAGGCCTGACTGTCAATATGTCCAACAAGCCTGGGTTGTTGATAAAAGAGGCTGTCTTTAGCTTCATCATCTCGAGTCATGGCATTTGAGACCTGAAATTCTGTAGGTTGCCCTTGCCATCTAGCCTGCATACCAGGCCCGCAATAAGCGATTTCCTCCATCCAGACCGTACATCGTCCCCCAAACTCGGACCCTTTTTCTGCAATCTCCAAGATTGTAGCTTTGACCCTGATAGGATATAAAGCAAGGGGGTGATTCAGATCAGCATCAAACTCTGTCTCAGAGAGTTTAATAACCCTAAAAGGATAATAATTTTCCGGATAAATCCCAATAACATTGCTTAAAAAACCTTTTGGATAGAATCGACCAAAATATGGTCTTATATTTTGACCTTGATCCTGCCTGGATTGGAAATTTTTCAAAGACAGAGACTTGACCTTATTTTTTGAATATATATCAACCAGTTGCCCAGCTGGATAATCTAAACAAACCGAGTCCCCAACTTGCAGTCCGAGAAAGGCCTTTTCCATATCCTGCGGTAAAAAGTCTCTCCAAAAATTGACCTTTCTGGCCAAAAACCTCTCTCGATGTGTTGCTGTTAAACTAGTCCACAAAAACTCAAAATCAACCCGAAAAAAACAATCCTTATCAATAGCCTGCATTTCCAATTTCCTCTCCCATCTTTTTTCATAACCTTCTACGGGCTAACTATAGTTTGGCAAAGAACAATTATATCCCTTATTGACAGGTGTACCCAACATTTTTTTCAAGCGCTATTTTGGATAACAGGCCCAAAAAGTAGTGCCCTTTTCTGGGCTCGAATCAAAATCTACTCTCCCCTTTAGATATCTTTCCGATAAAAGTTTCATACTATAAGTACCCAATCCGCGATCTGAGCCCTTGGTACTAAAGGATCGTTTAAATATCTGCATTTGGACTTCCTCAGGCATATATTCAACATTGTGAACCCAAAAACAAATCTCCCCCTCTTTAAGAAAACAACCTAGGGTTACGATTTGGTCCACTCTGGATGCCTCCAGAGCATTCTTACACATATTGGTCAATATTCTTGAAAGCAGTACCGGATCAGTATTAAATGTAACATCCTGACTTTCATCAGACAAACAGATATTTTTATCCTTTGCTTGTTCATGGTGTTGCATCTTTTGAACTGTCCATTCCAGGATTGTTTTTGAGTTCATACTCTCAAAATTAACCTTAAGCTCAGAGTCCTCAGCTTCCAGTAGCAGTTTTTGCTCTCTAATCTCCTCAATAAGGTGTTCACTTTGTCTATAAAGAAAATCTATAGTTTCTCTGAATTGACTTGGGACCTCATCCTTTATCAGATCCAAAAAACCGGACAACGCCCCGGAAGTATTCAAGATATCGTGAAAAAAGATCCTTTCTAAATTCCGTCGACGTTTTTTATGAGCAATATCCATTAAAGAAAATATGATAAAGTATTCGCCATGTAACTCATAAGGTATAGACCAACACAAAAAATCCAATGCTTCCTCTTTCGAACCATCAAACCTCTGTATTCGGCATTCCCTAAAACCTTGATCTCCGGACAATGCAAACTGAAGTGCCTGAGCAGCTCCGCAATAACGACAAAATTTTGATGTTCCACAACCATTTTCTGCTTCAAGGGAATGGATACATCCAAGTGCTTCTCCGGGTCTCTTACCGAGAATTTCATGGCTATGCTCAGCATTGGCCAGGTTATTAGCTATCGGATTAGCCATAACAATTTGACGGTCAAAATTTAAAACCATAACGCCGATTGGAGTACTTGAAGCTATAATATGACCAGGGAGTTCGCTAATAATTTTGGACTGTCTCTCAACTACTTGGTCAGAACTCCTTCCAGCCGGTAAAAAATCCGTATTAAAATTAGTTGAGTCTTCAGAACTATAAGTCATTATCTCTTCCTCTCCAAATTTTAGGCCATACAAGCTTACTGTTCTCTTTCCACTTTAATGGCAAAATAACAACATCATATAAAAATCTGTGTTTGGGGTCTCTCATTGATTTTTTCAGCCATGGCTTGAATTCTTTCAACAGTCCCGGAAATATCAACAGAAAAGGCCCCCTCAGGGCAAGTCTTGACACAATTGTTGCAAAGTATACAGTCATCACCTATCTCTGGATACGGGGTTAAAGAAATTGCACCTACAGGACAGTTCTCAACACAAATCCCGCATTGAGTACAGGAGTCTTGATCAAGCTGAAATCCTGGATGAATGGCTTTGACCTTCTCAATACTTATCTCCTTGGCCTGATCACGGACCCAATCAACTTGATAATCAAGTTTATCTAAGTCAATCGCCTTAGTAGACTGAGGGTTGTTCATCTTTTCAAAAACTTGATCCACTAGTTCTTTGACTTGGGCATCATCTTTAGTATCAGGATGACCCTGACCAAAAGGCTTAGAGACATTCCACATGCTAGAATGAAGAGACAGAATCTTAGCTGCCCCTAGAATTGAAAAGCCCTTAGATATCAATTTTCTGCCCATTTCATAAAGGGCCACTCCACTTGTCACTCCACCCCATGTAACAAAGGGGACTGTAAAGACTTCATGCTCAAAACAATACAGACTGTCAAGAAACCTTTGTACAGGCATGATAGGATGAAAAGCATAAACAGGACTACCGACCCAAAAACATTTAATATCCTTTTGAGCTAAAATCTGAGATATCTGTTTTTCCTGGCCTTTGTTTTGCCACAAATGATGAACATCTACATGATTTCCCAAATGCCTTAATTCAGACTCAATTACTTCTGCGACATGATTAGTGGAACCTGCTGGTGAACAATAAACTATACAATGTTTTTGTCCAATAGTCATAAGTAACATTCTCCCTTATTTATTCTTGTAAAAATCTGACTACAGATACAATAAGATAGTATTCCTATCCCGACACAAACAGGCAACAACCACCATGCACCTCCTTGAAAGACACTGTCAAATAGGTCATGCGGCATGTGCAGTGGAGACTCCTTGATCTATTTATAACTCAAAGCTTATATATTATCTGATTCCAGATAATTTTTCTTTTTTTTCCAAAGTTGCATTTCCAGCATCTTATCTCTTCTTGCTCTTGCCAGGGATTTTGCAACAAGTGCTGTACTCTTTTTGTATCCCCACTTCTCCTTATATTCAGCAGGAGTAAGATTATGAGAGGCTAGGTGTCTCTTGGTCAAAGCCTTAAATGTCTTATCACATTCAAGACAGACGACTGATTTCTCTTTTATAGCCTTTTTGGGATCTACCTTCGAACGAGTTTGTAGATCATCATCTTGCAAAGATTCGGTTTGACCAGCTAAGGCCTTAATGTTTTCAGAAAGTGATTTGGCCATAGATGTAATTTCTTCCTCGGTCATATCACGGACACTCGCTTGAGCCTTGACTATTTCCAAAGCTTCCTTAAGATGTTCTTCCATAACATCCTCCTTACATGGATTTGAACCATATTCTAAGTATTTATCTCTAAAATACACTACAAGCCTATTATCTTTTTCTCTTGTTAGAGTTTATTAGGCTTGATTACAACAAAACAAACAATGAATGGTCAAATATAAAAATATCAGCATTTAATTTAAGCAAATAACAAACAATTAGAAACTAGGACCTTGCAAAAGACTTTTTATAGATCGCTGATATTTTATATTTCTTATATATAATGTTCATATTTTATGAAAGCAAATATTGTCAACCTATAAATTCAATGAGCTAAAGAATTTGATCATTAAATAAAACATGGTGCTAGTTACAAAAATAAATCCCAATTTTACTGTAATTCAAATTTGGTTTCTGAAAATTTTGTAATCCATTCAAGGATTATTAAACCATTAGCAAATAA
>CAYUNZ010000148.1:0-6893 GCA_964446205.1 uncultured Desulfohalobiaceae bacterium
TCTTAACATCTTCGTCTTACGGTTCACAGTTCACAGTTCACGGTTCACGGTTCACACTCTAACGAGGTACTCCTAGGTTCTAGCTCATTACTCTTCGTTCCCAGGGTCCACCCTGGGAACGTCTTTTTCTTGCGGCTCCAGCCGCTATAATATTGCTTACTGTGGACCGTGAACCTTTGACCGTTCACCGTTGACCGAAGAAATAAGAGTAAAAGGTAATTTCTTAACATCTTCGTCTTACGGTTCACAGTTCACAGTTCACGGTTCACGGTTCACGGTTCTCGGTTCACACTCTCTTACACTGACAACTTCAAAGACATTATAAAAAAACTTTGATAAGTTGACAACAACTGTTTTGTCAGTGATTTGGTTTATCCGGATTTTTTTTCGAAGTAACTATTGACAATCAAAATTATTTAAAAGAAAATAAAAATCTTGCGCCAAGCATATAATCTTGTTCACCTATATCGCATCTATCGGTCCCAACCTGTTTCGAACCTAACGAATAGAGATCCTAATTTATTTTCAGTCTTGGCTAGGACCTGACTGAGTTCAAGTTATATCTTACCTGACTGGATTTTCTCTATTCACTTTGTAAATATAGGGCAGTATTATATAACCTTATAGAAAGGCATTTTTTCATATAAACCAACTATAAAACTAAGGACGAGGAGTAGTAATATGGCCAAAGAGACACAAACCATAGATGGCAACACTGCAGCAGCACACATTGCCTATGCCCTTAGCGATACAGCTGCCATTTATCCGATCACCCCATCCTCATCTATGGGAGAAATTGCTGATGAATGGGCTTCTGAAGGTAGAAAAAATATCTTTGACCAAGTAGTCTCTATTAGAGAACTCCAATCTGAGGCCGGAGCAGCTGCAGCTGTACACGGCAGTCTAGCAGCTGGGGCATTGACCTCAACATTTACCGCATCCCAAGGCCTTTTGCTAATGATTCCCAACATGTACAAGATAGCCGGAGAACTTTTACCAGGTGTCTTTCATGTCTCTGCCAGGACCGTAGCCACTCATGCCCTGTCAATTTTTGGGGACCATTCAGATGTCACCGCTGTCCGTCAAACCGGGTTTGCCTTGCTGGCCTCAAGCTCAGTCCAGGAAGTTATGGATTTGGGGCTGGTTGCCCATTTGAGTGCTATTGACTCAAGTTTGCCTTTTCTCCACTTTTTTGAAGGTTTTAGGATCTCGCACGAGATTCAAAAGGTCGAGATGATCAACTACGAGGATATTGCCAACATTGTCAGCTATGAAGCCATTGAGGACTTTCGTTCTCGGGCAATGAATCCAGAACACCCTCATATTCGCGGTACCAATCAAAATCCGGATATATTCTTCCAAAACAGTGAAGCTGCCAATATATTCTATCAGCAACTGCCTGAAATCGTAGAAGACAATATGGAAAAGGTCTATCAATTGACCGGGAGAGAATACAAGCTATTTGACTATGTCGGTCATCCAGAGGCAGAACGGGTCATTGTCTCTATGGGCTCTTCCTGTGAGACAATTGAAGAGGTTGTCAATTATCTGAACAAACAGGGTCAGCGTGTCGGCCTGATCAAGGTCCGGCTCTACAGACCGTTTGTACCTAAGGCCTTCTTCTCCGTCCTCCCGGCTACCGCCGAACGTATAACAGTACTGGATAGGGCCAAAGAACCTGGTGCCCAGGGTGATCCTTTGTACCAAGATATATGTACTGCCTTTATGGAGCGTGAGGAGATCCCGGTCATTATCGGCGGTCGTTACGGTCTTAGCTCCAAAGAGTTCACACCGGCCATGGTCAAGGCTGTCTATGACAATATGACCGTAGCAGGCCCTAAAAACCATTTTACAATCGGCATTAATGACGATGTCACCAGAAAATCACTGCAAATTGACCACTCCTTCTCAGACACCACCCCTGAAGGAACTGTCCAGTGTAAATTTTGGGGGCTTGGTTCTGACGGCACTGTAGGGGCCAACAAGAGTGCCATCAAAATAATTGGTGACAATACTCAAATGTTCGCCCAGGGATACTTCTCCTATGATGCAAAAAAATCAGGCGGATATACTGTTTCTCACCTCCGGTTTGGTAAAGAGCGTATTCAATCCCCCTACCTCATTACTTCGGCTGATTACATAGCTTGCCACCAACCAAGTTACGTCAAGCAGTATAACGTCCTGGAAGGGATCAAAGAAGGTGGCACCTTTTTCCTAAACTCCCCGTGGAACTCAATTCAAGACATGGAAGAACACCTCCCGGCCCAAATGCGCCGTAATATTGCTCAAAAGAAATTGAGATTCTATAACATAGATGCGGTCAAGATTGCCAGTGATGTAGGTTTAGGGGGACGGATCAACATGATCATGCAGACCGGTTTCTTTAAACTGTCTCAGGTCTTACCTATTGATCAGGCCATTAATTTGTTAAAAGATTCAATACATAAGGCCTATGGTAAAAAAGGCGAAAACATCGTCAGCATGAATATCTCGGCTGTAGACAAGGCTTTGGAGAATATTCAAGAGATAGAGTATCCAGATACTTGGGCTCAAGCCACAGATTATCAAGTCTCATATCAAGAAGAACCCTCTTTTGTCAAAGACGTCATGCGGCCAATGTTGAGTCTAAAAGGTGATGAATTGCCTGTCAGTGCCTTTCAACCTGACGGCATCTTCCCGCTGGGGACGACAAAATATGAGAAACGTGGAGTAGCTATAAATATCCCAGAATGGATCTCTGAGAACTGCATCCAATGTAATCAATGCGCCTTTGTCTGCCCCCATGCGGCAATAGTACCAATCTTATTGACAGAAGAGGAAAACAAGGAAGCTCCTGAATCCTTTACCACCATTCCGGCCACTGGGAAAGAACTCAAGGGATATCATTTCCGCATCCAAGTCAATCCGCTTGACTGCCAGGGATGTGGTAATTGTGCCGACATCTGTCCGGCCAAAGAAAAGGCCTTGATCATGAAACCATTACAGACACAAGTCGATACCCAGGCCCCTAATCATCAGTTTTCCACCACTATACCATTTAAAGATGATCTGCTTGCCAAAAACACAGTCAAAGGCTCTCAATTCCAAGAACCCCTGCTGGAGTTTTCCGGGGCCTGCGCCGGTTGTGGAGAGACACCCTATGTCAAACTATTGACCCAGCTCTTCGGGGACCGGATGATTATAGGCAACGCCACTGGCTGTACCTCCATATGGGGAGGAACCGCTCCCTCAATCCCCTACTGCCAAAACCGTGAAGGTCATGGTCCGGCCTGGGGCAATTCATTGTTTGAAGATGCAGCTGAATTTGGCTACGGCATTCTGCTCGGGACAACCCATAGAAGGAACAAACTGGCTGAATTGATACAAAAGGCCATCTCTACTGACATCCCTCAAGAGCTAAGAGAAGCCATGCAGGGATGGCTAGATCACATGAATGAAGCCGATGCTTCACGGGACTATGGTCAAAGGCTCAAAGAGGCCTTGATTCAAACAGAACCCAATCAACTCCTTGATCAGATCTGGTCTTTGGAAGACCTCTTGGTCAAGAAATCAATCTGGTCGTTTGGTGGTGACGGATGGGCTTACGACATTGGATTCGGCGGTCTGGATCATGTCTTGGCCTCAGGCGAGGATATCAATGTCCTTGTCTTGGATACTGAAGTCTATTCCAATACCGGCGGACAATCCTCAAAGGCCACCCCTCTCGGTTCGATTGCCAAATTCGCATCTTCCGGTAAACCAACCGCCAAAAAAGACATGGGTCGTATGCTCATGTCCTACGGCTATATATATGTTGCCTCAGTATCCATGGGAGCCAACAAACAGCAACTGCTCAAGGCATTTATTGAAGCCGAACAATATCCAGGTCCCTCGATTCTCCTTTGTTACGCCCCATGCATCAACCAGGGTATAAAGAAGGGCATGGGCAAGAGTCAGGAAGAAGAAAAACTGGCAGTCCAATCCGGTTACTGGCCATTATACCGTTACAACCCACTTTTGGCCCAAGAGGGGAAAAATCCGTTCATTCTGGACTGCAAAGCACCGGACGGGACACTCAAAGACTTCCTATCTGGAGAGAATAGATACAATCTCTTGGAAAGGACCTTCCCAGAAATGGCCCAAAAATTCCAAAAGGAAATGGAAAGTTATATCAATAAACGATATGAAATACTGCGTAGAATGGCTGAAGAAGCCCCGATTACCGGAGAGGCATCTGAAAAAGCTCAGCAATCAAGCCAGGCTGATGAACAATCTGATGAACACTGTGAGCTTCAAAATGTAGCCGAACATGCCCGGCTTGACGAACCCGGAGAACCATGTGATGATGGACGTAAAGGAAAGTAGTCATATTTAGATAGTTACTGATAAATAAATCAATTCTAAAGGAGGGACCGTCATAGATGACTGTAAATGATGCTCCCTCCTTTTTTAGTCTTACGGATTAAATGGTCATGATTAAGTAAGAATTCTTCATTGTTATCTCATTCGGTCAACGATTAACGGACGGAAATGGATTATGCAGGCAATGTCACTAGAATCTCTATTCAAGCCAAAATCAATCGCTATAATCGGCGCATCGGCTGACCCGGCCAAGATCGGACACTCAGTGATCTCCAATCTTATCCAAGCCGGTTACCAAGGAGCTATCTATCCGGTCAATCCCAAGGCTGAGAACATTCTTGGCCTCAAGGTCTCAAACAACATCAGCTCCTTACCCAACAACCTTGATCTAGCTGTACTAACTATCCCAAGACAATATGTTTTTCAGTCCTTACAAGACCTGGCCCAAATACATACCCGCTCTGTAATAATTATTACGGCTGGATTTAAAGAAGTTGACAAAGAAGGCTACCTCTTAGAGGAACAGATTGTCGAATTGGCCCAAAAAAACGATATATCTGTCTTAGGCCCTAACTGTCTTGGCATCATCAATACCTCGGAACAAATCAATGTCACCTTTGCCGCAGGCACGCCGTCAAAAGGCAATATAGCCTTTTTTTCCCAATCCGGAGCTCTTTGCCAGGCCATCCTTGACTGGGCCCTGGGCAAGAATATCGGTTTCTCAAAATTCATTAGTCTAGGAAACAAGGCTGTCTTGAATGAAGCAGATATGCTTAGGTATTTGGCTCATGACTCCACAACTGATGTAATTCTTGGATATATTGAGAATGTCACTAACGGGCAGGATTTTTTGCAACAGGCCCAGATAATAACCGACAAAAAACCAGTTCTACTGATCAAATCCGGCACCTCGGCCGCCGGAGCCAAAGCTGCCTCTTCACATACCGGGGCTATCGCCGGTTCAGATCAAGCTTACAAAGCAGCCTTTGAAAAATGTGGTGTCATTCGGATCAAGGATGTCTCGACACTGTTTACTCTGGCCCAGGCCTTTGCCACTCAACCTCTGCCAAATGGTCCTAACGTAGCCATAGTTACCAACTCAGGTGGACCAGGCATAATGGCTGCCGATGCCTGTGAAAATGCAAATCTTCACCTGGCCAAGTTGAGCGAATCAACAGTCAAATCAATGCAAGAATTCTTGCCAGCCTTCGCCTCCTTATACAACCCGGTCGATATTATAGGAGATGCTAACGCACAAAGATATCTAAAAACTTTGGATATAGTTTCTCAGGATCCCAATATTGACAGCCTTCTGATTGTTTTAACCCCAACAGCCTCTATTGTCGCAGAGATTCAAGCAGCTACAGAAAATATAATCAAGATTGCTCAAAATACGACCAAGCCTGTACTCGCCTGTTTCATGGGCGATAAGGCCATAGGCAAAGGCATTCAAAGACTTCAAGAAGCCGGAGTCCCTTGTTATCCTTTCCCTGAGCCGGCAGTACAATGCCTGGAAACCATGTATAAATATTCACAATGGCAACAAAGAAAATATCAAGAACTTGAATATTTTCATGTCGACAAATATAAGGCTGAAAAGGTCATAAAAAAGGCTCAAGAAAAGCGTAAGGGTGATGAGTCAATCGAAATCGTTGAGTTTCAGGCCCAGGAACTCCTAAAAGCATATGACCTGCCAACCCCAAAAACAGCTATGGCTCGTACCAGTAAGGAGGCTGTACAGCAAGCAAAAAAAATCGGTTTTCCAGTAGTTTTGAAGATTGCCTCAATGGATATCTCCCATAAAAGCGATGTCGAAGGAGTCAAAGTCGGAATAAGTAACGAGGAGGAAGTCAAGCAATCCTTTATAGAGATCACCTCACGGACCACACGATTACGTCCCCAAGCCCATATCATGGGTTGTCTTGTTCAAAAAATGGCCCCAAAAGATGTTAAAGAGGTCATTATTGGCTTTAAGAGAGACGAACAATTCGGACCTCTCTTGATGTTCGGACTAGGCGGTATTTATGTTGAGGTCCTAAAAGACATTTCCTTCAAACTTGCCCCGGTTACCAGACAAGAAGCCAATGACATGATCCGGCGAATAAAATCTTACATGCTCCTGACAGGTATTCGGGGGGAAAGCGCAGCCAATATTCAAGCCATTGAAAACATAATCCTCAAAATGTCACAATTGGCTATGGATATCCCGGAAATAACTGAAGCAGAGTTTAACCCTGTCCTGGTCAATGAAGAACAGGCTATTGTTGCCGATGTCAGGCTGACATTGTGATAAACGAAACCCGGAACAAGGAGTTTGGAGCCAAAAGCATGGATCTGGTGATACAAAGCAAGAAGGGAAAAATAGTTGATCATTAGCTGTAAAATATTGATGACAAAAACAAAAAAAATAGATATACTATCTTTAATTATGAGAAACTGGGAATCACTAGACCAAGAAGTCAAGAAATGATCTCTTTATTCTTATCTCTTCGGTTTCTTCATGCTTTTTTTGCGGTTCACGGTCAACATTCTTCACTCTTTTTTCTTTCGGT
>CAYUNZ010000149.1:0-6834 GCA_964446205.1 uncultured Desulfohalobiaceae bacterium
ATCTTCTAGAGAGATTAATCAGATTACCCAAAAGTGGTTGACCATAAAATATGAGCATGGATTCAATTATGACCTTTTTTGGAAAATCCTTGCTGGACTCACGGTTGTGGTAGTTGGTTTTATTTTTTGGAATCGTAAGCTGTCCAAATTGAATCGTAGGATAGCAGAGGCACATCAAGAGCTGGCCCAAAAGAGTAAGGAGCTGGAAAGATTGTCAATCACCGACGCATTGACTGAAATTTATAACCGCATGCGCTTGGAGCAGATATTGGAATCGGAAATTAAGCGTGTCCAGCGCTATCAGCGTAGCTTGGCAGTTATTATGTTGGATATTGATAGGTTTAAGAATATTAATGATACTGCTGGGCATCAGGCTGGAGATCATGTCCTGCGCTTGGTAGCCCAGTTGCTTTGTAACTATGTTCGACAATCAGATACTGTTGGGCGCTGGGGAGGAGAAGAGTTTTTGATAATCTGTCCGGAGACAGACTGTAAAGGAGCTACAGATATGTCAGAAAATTTAAGGCAATACATTGAAGACCTGGAATTAGAGGCTACAGGGAAGATAACCTGTAGTTTTGGGGTGGCCGAATGGATGGATAATGAAAAGGCTGAAGAATTAGTCAACCGGGCTGACAATGCAATGTATAAAGCCAAAGAACTAGGTAGAAACCAAGTTTTTTCTGAGCAAGTAGCTGATAGTTGTTGCTGATGTTTTTATTTCAAAATTAGATGAATTGCCTGTGTAATGGGTGTAAAAAAACTTGACAATTGATCTCTTTTGAGTTTATAGATATATATATCAGGTGTCCATAAGGACTTAATAGGGAACCCTGTGTGAATCAGGGGCCGGCCCGCGGCTGTGATTGGGGACGAAAACCGCAATAAACCACTGCCCTGTAAGTACCTACTTTGTTGATCAAGTATTTGCTTTTTAGCAAGATCTATCAGGCTTTAATACTAATAGAAAATAATTGATAACAAAGTAGGTCTAGGGTGGGAAGGAGCGGTGAATAGGAGGATCCAAGAGTCAGAAGACCTGCCTGATAGTGAGAGTAGTAGCCTTCGAAGGAGATGAGGCTGTTGCTGGTTTCGGTGGATAAAAACGGGATATCCCCGGATCGAAATTATCGGTCCGGGGATTTTTTTTGCATTTTTTTCTTCTCTAATCATAATCCTTGAGAGAAGATTTTAAATTTGTCTTTAGGATAATTTTATATACGGCCTTGCAGATATGGATTTCTATTCTTTCAAAGACCCAATAGGAATAGTGTGGACGGATTTTTTGTTACCGCTCAATCGTCTTTCTTTATTGTGTAACTGTTGTCTAGTAGCTGTAATCTTGATTTTTTGTTTAGGATCCAAGGAGGTCTTTGCAGAGTCGAACGGTCAGATTTCGGTAAATGCTACTAAATCAATGGTCATGGATGAGATGGTGGTAAACGGGACAAAAAAAGAGAGGGATTTCAGGATCGGTGACGTGGATCTGGAATCCTCGCCTATCTTTTTTTCGGTTATCAACAAAGAGCAATTTGAAGGCAAAATAGTCAGCCTGGCCGAGGTTATAGAGAAAGAGGCCGGAGTTCAGGTCCGGCAGTCTGGTGGCTTGGGAAGTTTTTCATCAGTTTCCCTTCGGGGATCAAGCAGTGATCAGGTTATGGTCTTTCTAGACGGGGTCTTGCTAAATGATGCCTCTGGTGGTGGTGTGGATTTGAGCAATATATCCCTTTCAGATGTTGAATCTATAGAGATTTACAGAGGGATTACCCCGGCCAATTTCGGCAGATCCTCAATCGGTGGGGCGATTAATATCCGGACTAATAGGGCAAAAAAAGGTTTCAAGGGAAACGTTAGTGCAGGGTATGCCTCATTTCATACCAAAAAAGGGTCATTATTTATCAATCATAAGCCAGATAAGTGGGATTATCTTATTTCGGCTGATGTCATGGAAACAGCCAATGATTTTGAGTTTGTCAATGATAAGGGTACTGATTGGAACCTTGATGATGATGAGGAAGAGGAGCGAAACAACGCAGCGGTTGAACAGTATAATCTACTGAGCAAGTTTGGATATGATTTTTCGGATGATTTGAGGCTGGAGCTGAATAATCAGTGGTTTTCCAAAGATCAGGAACTGCCAAACTGGAATAACAGTCCCCTGGTTGATACCACTTTGGATACCGAAAGAAACATGACCACGCTCGGGCTCATTGCTGACAATATTACTCCGCTTAAACTCAATACTCACTTCAAGATCAACCACACCTGGAAAGAGGAGATCTATGATGACAGCGATGGTTCTGTGGGGCTAGGCAAACAAAAGGACAAATACACGACCAAACGTACTGGAGGAAGTGTCTACGCCGAGTGGTTGACCTCATCCAACACACTCTCCCTTTATGCAGAGTTCATCCATGAGGACTATGAACCAGAGGATCTGCTTCAAGACACTGATCCCAGAGATAGCTGTCGAGATTATATTTCTGTCGTTTTGCAGGATAATTGGTATTTGTTTAGGGAGCGCCTGATCATCACCCCGAGCCTTCGCTATACATGGCTTCATGATGAGCTAGACAGTGCTAGTGATTACTGGGGGAAAACACTTCATGGTAAGTCCCGCCGTAGAGATTATCTTGATCCGCAATTGGGTATTAAATACAAACTGCTTGACTGGTTAACCCTGAAGGCCAATTGGGGTGAGTATGTCAGAGAGCCCTCTTTTTTCGAACTCTTTGGAGACAGGGGGTTGTTCCTTGGCAATATGGACCTTGATGCAGAAGAGGGAATGAATCTGGATTGCGGCTTTGAGATTGATCATGGATTCAGTAGCGGGCCTGTTCAGCATATCAAGCTAGAAGCAGCCTTTTTTTACAGTGATGTGGATAACCTGATTACAAGGACCTACAACGCCAGGGGGATTGGAAAATCGGTCAATATTTCCAGTTCGGAAATCAAGGGATTGGAAGCCGGTTTAGAGTTGGATGTGCTCCAATATTTCAGACTCATTGGTAAGGGGACCTGGCAGGATACGGAAAATCAAAGCGATATAAAGGCCTTTGACGGCAAGGACTTGCCTGGCAGATATGAAAAATCCTATCTCGGCAGAGTTGAAGCCAGAGTAGGTGATTGTAAATTGTATTTAGAAAAGATCGCAGAAAAAGGGAGATATTTTGACACAGCCAACCTATTGGAAGCTGAGGACAAGAGGGAAACAAATTTAGGTCTTTCTTGGTCCTATAAGGACATACTCCTAAATTTTGAGGCCCGGAATATTGGGGACAATCAATATGAGGATTTCAATGGTTATCCACTTCCGGGACGATCGTATTCAGCGTCAATCAAATATTCATTTTAAACACCATGTCTTTTCATGCAAAACGAAGCATACAGAAGACGTTGACCGTTTACCGTGAACCGCAAAACAAAGGAGGTAAGATATAAATACTTAATTCTTATTTCTTCGGTCAACGGTTAATGTTTTTTCGTTTTAAACATCTGTTAACAAAATAAGGAGGTTGGTTTTATGCGCTCGAGTATCTTTAAACACGGCAAAAGAAATGTTTTGATCTTTGTGGTTATGGTCCTTTTTGTACTTGGATGTACTGCTTCGGCTATTTCTGCTGACAAGCAAAAGGGTGTGGTGGCTACTGCTGCTGCGGATTATAGCAGTGGGGCGCTTTCAGTCATTGATGTTAGCCCTGTTGGAGGGCAAAGAGATTATGAAAACGATCTCAACCCGACTATATCAGATACAAGGGTTGCCTCTTATGGACACTATTTCTATAGGATTGAGTCTTATATGGGCGATAATATTGCCAAGTACGACATAAACAATCCGACAAGTCCGAAATGGCAGTATTCGACCATGGACAAAAACGACGATGTAACGACAACCAATCCCTATGACCTTGTTGTTGTCAGACCTGACAAGGCCTATCTCTTGAGATATGGGACTAATACAGCCTGGATTGTTGATCCTCAGGCTAGCTCTGCAGCAGAATTCAAGATTGGGACCCTAGATTTGAGTGCCTATGATGACGGCGATAATCGCAGTCCGGAAATGAACAAAGGCTTGGTGGTAGATGGAAAATTGTTCATCCTGATGCAAAGATCAAATCGAAACAATAATTGGAGATTTAAAGCTGGGTATATAGCTGTTTTTGATACTTCAACCGATCAGGAGATACAAACCTGGCAGGGAGAAAACGGTCTAAAGGGTATTAAACTCCCAATCAAGAATCCCGGGACAATCAACTATGTCCCTGAAAATAAGACCATTTATGTTCAGGGAAGAGGGTTTGTACCCTTCTCTGGAGAACCAGAGTATAGCGGTGGTATTGCCAGCATTGATCCTGATACTTACCAGACAGAGATGATTCTTGATGACGGCAACCAACAGGATCACCTGTATGGCGTTATCAATGGGCTGATTACAGTCAATGCCACCAAAGGGTATTTCGTGGGTCAAAAAGGATATGGGAACAGTACCATATATTCATTCAATCCTTCTACAGGCCAGGTCCTAGGTGCTCCAGTGCCAGAGCTAAAAGGCATCAATATTCCAGGTATGGAGTCAGGTGGGGGTGTAGACAAGAACGGTTTGGTCTGGGTGACAGATGCTACCAATGCGCAGGTGGTTATTGTGGATCCGTCAGACGATTCAGTAGATCAGATTGTGGACACCAATCTAAGTCCGCAGGATATAGCATTTGTCAAATATGATGATGACAACATTGATATTACAGCCAATGGACAACAAGGTCCTTTAAACATTAATAACTGGGAAAAGATCTCCTTAAAGGCTCAATATCAGGCAGGTCAGAAGGCAGGACAAAAATCGGAGTGGTGGATTGCAGCCCTGGTTAATGGAAAGACTTGGTTCTCATTAGATGGCTTGGATCCTTGTATGTGGATAAAAAATGACTTGAATTACATCCAGACTGAGACAACTGAACAAGCAATTTATAACAACTATTTCCCAATTGGCAGCTATGATTTTTACTTCCTTGTTGATGAAAAGCTAAATGGCCAAATTGACGAACCTTTTGTTTGGGACAGTATTGAAATAAATGTGACTGAATGAACAAAATTGAAAAAATCTTATAGTCTTTTGTTTTCAATATAAGATTTTGTTCAATTTTTTATCCATTTTTGACCTTGTCTAAATTAAATAAGTGATTATAGTTTATATATAGAAAAAGAAAATAAACTACTTTTCCAGTTTTGCAGTTGCGGTTCTCAGATGGCTGTATATGGAGGTAACTCAACCCAGGAAACTAGATAATGAAAAGAATTGATTAGATTATGATTGCATTTAGAAGAAGCTGGAACTTACAATAACAATTCCCAAAGCTATTGAGCTAGATATAGAGAGCCGGGCTGCCCTGAAAAGGTAGATCCCGGCTCTTTTATTTTCAGACTCATGATATTGGCAGTTGATGAAAGTATATTTGTTTGATTCAAGGTACTGTTCTTTAAGTAGTTTTCATCCGGAAACTGTCCTTTTCCCATTTGACTATGTCAATCTTTAGAAATATTCGCCGACTTATTAAGATATACCTGTTCATAACTACTTTATTTACTTGTTAAAAGGAGAAAATCTAATTTCCGAAACAAAGACTTATTATTTCCATATCTAAAGATTAGAGATTTCCGAATGGGAAGTTTTATATAACTTTCAGTTTCTTAAAAAAGGGGGTGAGAAAAAAAGACAGAGAGTATGTCTATTTTTGAATAGAAAGGAGGTGATGAGGCCAAGATCTAAAGATTTCCTTTTATTGACATTGTAATATGAGTAAGCTTTTTATGTCAGTAAAAAAGGAGGTTATTACCTATGAAAAAGTTATGGATTATTTTATTGACCTCACTATTATTGCTTGGCTTGAGTATCCCGGCCTGGGCAGCTAGCGAGGTCTATGGTCCATTCCGTATCACTCTTCCTAATGATCTCAACCCCCAGAATCTCAGTTGGATTGATCAGGATTTAGAGACAAGTGGTATACAGATTGATGTGTTAGTCAAACTATCTGATGACAGAGAGATGGTTGAAGTATATGGCAGTGAAGGCTCATATTCTGGACAAAAGCCTCTTCTTGGTTATTTCGAGGGTAAGAGTATTGGAGATAATGACCGCCTAAAATATTCAGTTGTCTACGTCCAAAGGGTTGGCCAGGGAATACAGATTCAAGTTACCACTATTGGTAATTCACCGAAGAGCTTTGTAGGAAGCAAAGCTAGTGAGATTAATTTTCAGAATCGTTATCCGGTTGGGACCTTGTTTACCTACACACTGGCCTGGAATGATTGCTATGGCAATAACATAGATTTGGGTTCATCTAATACCAATTTGTCGAATTGGCAAGAAATGCATGAGGTTGGCTCTTGCAATGTATTACAAATAAATCCTTTAATAGGTCATATCTTGTGTGATGTTGAGTGCAGGTCAAAAGAATATCCCCATTGAGGAGAGGTGTCATAATCGTCTAGGAAAATTTTGAATATTACCGCAGTCAAACGAAGAAAGACAGTTTCCGGATAAAAACCAACTAGTAGTTGATTTGTGGTCAGATAGGCAGTTTGACTTGTATTGCAGAAATTCAAGCCTGAAATAATACCCATAGTCTGAGGACATACAGTTTAACTGATGTTGTTCTAAAGACCATGGGTATTTTTTTGCTTATCCCCTTATTTAGGTTATAGCCCAAAGCCTATAAATACTGCTTGACCGAAGACTTTGTTTTTTATATCAAGAAATTCATCTCCAAAATCGGAATAAATATACAAAAATGTTCAAAGATACAAATAGATAAACAATAAAAAAAACAACAAGCTTAG
>CAYUNZ010000150.1:0-6688 GCA_964446205.1 uncultured Desulfohalobiaceae bacterium
CATCCGGGACCGGGTGGGGTATGAGAATTTAGGGATTAAGAAATTCAACTAATTGGGGATTGCGGATTACGAATTACGAATTGCGGATTGCGAATTGCGGATTGCGAATTGGGGATGTAAAATTTAAGTGTAAGTAGGATTTACAGATTCTTCTGGGGCCTTTGGTTGTGCAAAAACTTTTGACTGTCCAGATACCTTGAAAAAAGTCATAAAAAAGCATGGTTAAAAATGATTCCAAAAAATCGACGGCCCACGCATCCGGGAACAATCCTTCGCGAGATGTTTTTAAAGCCTCGTAATGTCAGCATGACAAACCTTAAAAAGGCTACAGGCATTTCACGGAAGCATCTCAGTAGGATAGTTAACGGACACGCCAAAATCACTCCTTGGGTAGCGATAAAACTTGCAGCTGCCTTGGAAACTTCTCCTGAACTCTGGTTGAACGTACAACAGAATTTAGACATTTTTGATGCCCGTCAAGAACTTATCGATTGGGAACCGTCACGAACATTTGAGCCTCAAGACACTGAGCATGCATAACCAGGAGGACGGAGAGCGGAAGTCGAATGTCGGCTCTTGGCACAGCTGATGTCTAATCTCCGATCTCCGGAATGAAGGGTAGATTTGCCTTGGCAGGGGAATTCTGCTATAGTTTGTAGGTTATATCTTGCAATTAGGTCTAAACAGCTATGATAATAAAGTCCTTTTGGGCCGACTTGGCCTCAAGATACAATCTTGAGATCATCTATGCCTTTGGAAGCAGAAGCCAAGAGATAGCCGCCCTGGGCAGCGGCGACTTGAAAAGATTGCCTGTATCCTCTTCAGATCTGGATATAGGGGTCAAGCCTCAGCCCGGACAACACTTGGCCACTCTGGATAAAGTGGATTTGTCTCAAGAAATTGAAGAGTTTTTGAGTATTGCCAAGGTAGATCTTATTGTCCTGCCTGAAGCAGACCCTTTTCTGGCGGCCAACATCATCCGTGGGCAGCGTTTGTATTGCATAGACAAGTATCAGGCAGACGAGTATGAACTTTATGTCCTGCGCCGGGCCGGTGACCTTGCTTTTTTGGAAAGAAAACGCCAGGCTTTGATCTTGGAGAGAACATGAGTCCGGATAAAATTTCCAAACGTATTTTGGCTGATCGCTTGGATTGGATCTATTCAATGTTAAAGGATATTGAATCCCTTCCTTTGCACGACTACGAGGAGTTCACTCAAGAGCGGAGAAACGTCTGGGCGGCTGAGTCCTGCTTGCGCCGGGCCTTGGAGGCCATGCTCGACCTGGGTAGACACATCATTGCCAAAGGCATGGGGCAGGGAGTGACCGAATACAGGGAAATTCCGGGATACCTAGCTCAAGCCGGGGTCTTATCAACAGAAAACACAAAAATTATGAAAAAGATGGCAGGCTATAGAAACAGATTAGTCCACTTAAACCGACAAACCTATTTTGGCCCGGAGATAATGGAACCGGGGTCTGATAAGATTTAAGCCTATTCTTAATAAACATTCTGCCTTTATAGGTTTTGAAGTATTTTTCCCTGTACCAGCAAGTGGATATGATTCGAGGTGATTGTATAGCTGTCCCCAGCCCTCATCCACCGTGCCTCTCACGGGAATATACTATCTTTCCCACCCGGTGGATGTGCACCAGAACATCTGGGTCATCGATATTGTTGTATATGCACAGGTCGATGGCATTGGGAATGAGTTGGTCATCCAAATCCTGGCTTATTTTGTTTTGCACCTGCAGATCGATATCAGCGCCTTTTAGGGCAATATCGAAATCAGAACCCGGTCTGGCTGTTCCCTTGGCCCAAGACCCAAACAGGACAGCTTCTTCAACCTGCGGATACCGGGCGAGAATCCGCTGGATCTTTTCCAGATGCGCGTAGGGCAAATTAGACATACCAACCGTCCTGTGTTCAGTCACCAGACTCTTCCCGGTGTAACGCATTCAAGGTATCCTCCAATCGTTCGAAAAGCTGGATATAGCGCATTTTAACCGCCCGGCAGATTTCATCTGCCGTCGCCTGGTTGTAAGTATGTGAGGTCTTGTTTCTGCTTTCAAGCATGTCCATCCAACCCTGCCCGTCCTGGATAAGATCCAACTCAAATGCCTTGCGAATAGAATCACGAGACCCATATATTCCCGCATGTCCTTGATAATCCAGAAAGTCCTTCAGGGTAGTCCAGGCCAGCTCATATGTATATTCAAAGGCTTTTATCAAGCCCTGTTCCTCCAATTCGGACAATTCACCCTTGAGAATAAATTTTTGCAACTGGGCAAGGGCTTTTTGATAGTTCTTGAATCGTTGTTGCCAGCGGATATCTGGGTCAGGATCCATCTTACCATCCTTTTCGAGCTTTTAGGCTCTGTCTTCTTTATTTATTTCACCACAGAGGCACAGAGTTAACAGAGCTTACGATCAATTCTTCTTTGCCCCTCAGATAGGCGCAAAGAAAAGAGTGCTCATTGCTGCACAATAAAAACTTTCTTTTCTCTGCGCTCTCTGTGTCTCTGTGGTGAACTTTTCTTATTCTTCCCAACACTGTCTTTCATCACCTGGACAGATTGCTAGCGGGGTAGCCCCTCTGGGGCATATCGCAAAGCCCAGGGCTTGCAATCCCTAGAGCAGGCTTGACTTTGCTCAAGTTGTCAAATAAGATTTAACACATCAACTTTGTATAAATTGCAGAACAGACCAAGCTATCGGCTATGAATGTCTCTAATAAACAAATACCAGTGAGTAAAAGACTATGAACATTACTTTTGATGAAATCAATAGTCAGGTTGCAAGTCTTTCTTTATCAGAAAGAAAAGCCTTGATCGCAAACTTAATTAAAAGTTTAGATGAGCTTGATGAAGATGAATGCGAAAAGCTATGGATGAAAGAAGCTTCCAGACGTTATCAAGGTTATAAAAAAGGAAATGTTGGGAGCAAGCTAGCTCATGAAGTTTTCAGTTTGGCCAAAAACGAACTAAAAGACTGTTCATGAAACAGGTACGATTTCTTGATCCAGCTCAAAAGGAGCTTGTTGAGGCTTCATATTATTACGAAATTCAAGTAAGTGGATTGGGCGCAGAGTTTATATCCGCAATTGAAGAAGCTGTATCAGATATTGTCAAAAATCCTGCATCGTGTCCACTTCAGGATTTTGACCTACGAAAATATGTTGTCCAGCGTTTCCCATTCAATATTATATATCGAAATGATTCTGACGAAATAGTCCTTATTGCCGTTGCCCATCAGAAAAGACGTCCGTTTTATTGGGTTAACCGGATATAAATTTGAAAATAGGGGGATACACCCAAAAAGACAATCAACAAAAAAAAATCAATATCTGATTATTAGTGGAGGCTGCTGGCTTTTACCTCCGTCCTTCGGCTACTTCATAAACATTCTTTCGATGGCAAATGCAAAAGATCCTGACTGTAATATTTTATATTTTATACACAACCCGGTAATCTCCCACCCTGAGTTTCCAATATCTCTTCAAACTCTTGCGTAAGGGCATTCCATATTCATAGGGAGCCACCAGAAGCCTTTGTTCAATAGCCTTTTTGATCCTGGCCTTCATGTCTGGATTTATAACAGGCAGATCCTTTGATTTCTTTCACCTCAGGATGATATTCAACTCCATACTTCATCATGGCTCAGGGTATTGTCCGGATTAAATGTATTTTCCCGCTCCTCAGCAATTCCTGCTAGTGCCACGTCTTCTCGAAGTTCTATAGCTTCTTTCACCAGATCACGTATAGCCTTAGACTTGGAAATACCCTCTTGCTTGGCCATGTCTGCAACAGCGTTGTAAAGGCCTTTTTCCAGAATAACATTAATTCTTGGATTCCTGGTTGGCATATCTTTTCCCTCCTGCTCAGAGTAGTGTTACACATAAAGCACACCAAGTCAATAAACATAGTCCCTGACCGCCTTAAGACAGCATAAGGGGACGGAATCATTTCCACTTGGTTGCTCGGATGCATCCGGAAGATGAGGTCTCTGATCAGGAGGTGATCCGGCGCTACCAGGAATATTATGGGGAAGAGAAATACATCGATGGGGAACAGGTACTTGATTAATTTTAAGCGATTTTAGAATGCTTTTTGGTATCCTGATTTGACCCCTAGAGTTGATTTTGATAATTGTGGTCATAGTTTTTTTGTCTCTAGCATTACAACGAAACTTACCATCGCACTTCCGTCATTCCGGCGAAGGCCGGAATCCAGAAAAAGAACTGGATCCCGGATCAAGTCCGGGATGACGGAACCAGAGTTAAGAGCAAAAATGCAGGTTACGTTGTAGTGATAGATAGGAAGCACTAAATTACCCAAAAGGCAAACTTATGAAAAAATGGCTTATAACCGGGGGCTGCGGCTTCATTGGCACTGCTCTTGTCAGAAATATTATTGAGGAACGTCCTTATGACCAAATCCGGGTCTTGGATAACTTAAGTCACGGAACCAGGAAGGACCTGGCTCAGGTTTGTCGGTTTGATGAAAATACAATCCCTGTCTCAACAAATGCACATCTCCCTGAGCCTTCTGGATCTTCCTCTGCAGTTGAGCTTATTGTAGGGGATATCACAGATATTGAAATGGCAGAAAAAGCTGCACTGGGTATGGACTGTATTGTTCACTTGGCTGCCAATACCGGGGTCGGCCCTTCAGTTGAAAATCCCAGACAAGATCTGCAGTCAAATGTGTTGGGCATCTTAAATATGCTGGAGGGAGCCCGAAAACATAATGTTGAGAGATTTGTCTTTGCTTCTTCGAGCGCTCCTGTAGGAGAGACTGATCCCCCGGTACACGAAGAATTGGCCCCTCGCCCTGTTTCACCCTATGGAGCAAGCAAGCTTGCAGGAGAGGGGTATTGTTCGGCCTATTACAGGACATATGGGATTAAGACTGTAGCCCTTCGTTTTGGTAACGTCTACGGACCAGGGTCAACTCATAAGACCAGCGTTGTAGCAAAATTTATAAAACAAGCTCTTCGTGGTGAACCCTGTGTTATTTACGGTGATGGTTCTCAGACTCGAGATTTTATCTACATAGATGATCTTGTCCAGGCCATCTTAAAAGCCGCCCTGTTCGACTCTGCTTTTTCAATCTCTAATTTTTCTTCATCTAACTCTTCCCCCAATGCTTCCGGCCTTATGAACTCTCCTTCTGATATTCACTCCAATACATATACACGGTCAGCAGAAAGCAGCCTACAGGCTGGTAAAAAAAAGCCCTGGGGGGAAAACTTTCAAATCGCCACAAATAAGGAGCATACAGTCAATGAATTGGCGGAAATGCTTTCTAAAGAGCTTAAAAATCGCGGCGTTGCTATGGGGGTTGAATACGGTGAACCTATGCGCGGGGATATTCTACGCAATTATTCAGATACCAGCAAAGCTAAAAATATCCTGGGCTGGCAATACAGCATGAATTTGCAGCAAGGATTGGCAAAGACTGTAGATTGGTTTTTGAGCTAAACAGTTACAAACAAACAGACAAAAGAGCATAATCAACCATGAATAACTTTTATAAAAACAAACGAGTCCTGGTCACCGGATGCTGCGGTACAATAGGTCAAGAGCTGGTTCGGCAGTTTTTGCAAGACTATAAGGTATACGAACTCGTCGGGTTGGATAATAATGAAAGTGAGCTGTTCTTTTTAGAACAGCGTTTTATTGAAAATTCAAACTCCCATTTTTTTCTGGCTGACGTTCGCGACAAGGATAAGCTGGCCCGAAAATTACAAGGAGTGGATATTGTCTTTCATACTGCGGCTTTCAAGCACGTTATTTTGTGTGAGCGTTCTCCCTATGATGCAGTGCAAACCAACATCTTAGGAGTTCAAAATCTGGTGCAGGCAGCTAACGAAGCAAAGGTGCAAAAGGCCATCTTCACCAGCTCAGACAAGGCAGTTAATCCCACCAATGTCATGGGCACCTCCAAGCTCATGGGCGAGCGCCTAATGACGGCTGCCAACAGCAATCAAAGGACACAAGGACCGATATTCGCCTCCACCCGATTTGGCAATGTCCTGGGCTCCAGGGGTTCGGTTATTCCCATCTTCAGGGAACAGATCAAAAAGGGCGGGCCAATTACTCTGACTGATCCGGAGATGACTCGCTTTATCATGAGTATCCGCCAGGCAGTACAATTGGTAATTGATTCAGCCACCCTGGCTCAGGGAGGTGAGGTTTTTGTAACCAAGATGCCGGTCATCCGGATTAAGGATTTAGCCGAAGTCATGATCCGAGAACTGGCTTTAAGCTACGGATATAGGCCTGAAGAAATTTCTATTAATATCATAGGGACCAAACCAGGTGAGAAGCTTTACGAAGAATTGATGACTGATGAAGAAACCAGACGAACCATTGAACTGCCCAATTATTTTGCCGTCACTCCAGCCTTTGCCTCTTTGTATAAAGAACTTAGGTACCATTATCCAGAAGTTATTAGCCGGCAGATAGATAACCCCTATAATTCAGCCAATGAGCCGGTAATGGGACAAGGTGAACTAAGAGATTTTCTATATGAAAACCATCTTTTGGAAGGTGAATCTGAAGTATCGTTTGAGCCTGATCAAAGGTTTTGGGGAGACGAGAAGAAGTAGGGGAAGAAGTAGGCAGTAGGGAGGGGAAGAAGTAGGCAGTAGGGAGGGGAAGAAGTAGGCAGTAGGGAGGGGAAGA
>CAYUNZ010000151.1:0-1148 GCA_964446205.1 uncultured Desulfohalobiaceae bacterium
CACGGTTCACGGTCAACGTTCTTTTCAGGTTACCATATCTTTTGAATTATCCTTAAGACTACTCTGTTGCCTTCCGGCCTGTTTTCGACATTGCTTTCAAAATAGGCTTTTAGACGAATGAGGGTTTTTGTTGGGGCCATCCAGCTTAGGCCGGGGCCAATGGCAAAAACCTCTTCCTCTGAGTCATCCATATCATGGCCATCCAACTCGTCATCTTCCAGTTGCTTACCATAATAACCAACAAGACCAAGCTGTAATTTAGGGTCAATAAAGTCAAGCGATTTCCAAATAGAGTAGTTGAAGTGATAAAGACTGCCGGCCTGAATGTCGGTGTCGTCATTTTCTGTATTATAAGCAAAGTGTTGTCTGGTGGCTAAGGTCAGACCATAGGGCATTTGAAGACTAAAGGCAAACCAAGGTTCAAAGGTCCAAAAGTTGGCCCCGGGATTTATGTCTTTGTCTTCATCATATTGTCCGGTTGGGAAGTAGGTGTCGAACTCAAGAATCCAGTGAAAAAGAAAGTTTTGTCCTAATTTTTCTGTTCGGCCAATCCAGGGTCCAAAGATCATATCGCCGAGTGTACCACTTTCAGCCGACAAGACATCCGAGTCGAGATTGATGGACTGTAAGACAGTAGGAAAGTATTGGAATCCAACACTATAATTGTTGAAGACCTTTTTGTCGTGAACGTAAATAAACTGGGGGGCATAGGCGACAACATCGAGGTCTGGGTCGTCGCCTCCAGGGAGATTAAGGTCATGACCGTCGCCATTTTTGAAATCATTGGCCGAATAGTTGACAACATAATTGCTCAAATACAGGCCAGGCGGTGGAAGAAGCGGGTCAAGTCCACAGGTATTACCCCAGTTCTGATTGGGGTTTTGGTTGTAGGCCAAAGAAGTTTGGGCAAAGAACAAAAAGAGAAGTACAAGATAAGATAACCAATAAATTTTCTTTTTAAAAAACATAGACTCCCTCCTTATAAATAATTGTTGTTTAACAATATAATAACATTTATAATATACTAAATTATAAATAATAACACTAAGAGGGAATAATCAATTAACGTCTCTTATTTACAGTAAAGCCTAAAAGATGCCTTTGCAGCTTATCGGTCTAGCTCAGGTCATATAGAAATATACTGGATA
>CAYUNZ010000151.1:1248-6833 GCA_964446205.1 uncultured Desulfohalobiaceae bacterium
CTGTTTTGGATAATCGATTTTTTGCAAGAGACTTTCTGCTATCTTGGCCCCTTCAATTTCGTGGATCCTATTTAATTTACGGTCCCGGTTGCCAGGGCCGTATGCCTTGGTATGCAGATATTCAGGGATTTTGCTCCAACCGGTGTCATGGAGAATAATTCCCGGATAGACAATACTTGGATCACCATTTTCTTTGTGGCAGATGATCTTGGCATAGGAATAGCTGATTTGAGTGTGGATATCATTATTCCTGGTTTGGAGGAATGGTTCAGCTAGATTATAGAGTGTAGAATATGGTTCTTTCATAAGAGATCAAAATTTCTTCAGCATACTATCTGTGAGATAAGGGACTTCTATCTTGCCTGTTGGAGCCAGGATTCGGCTTGAGTAGTCAGTGACGTGCTTTTCTCTTATGGTCCGAATAATCTTTCTGTACTCAACGGTATCAATGGCTTTGGCAATATTGACAAAATTTTTCCCTGTGCACTCAAGGAGCATGCGGGGGCCAGAACCGACAGTCATTCTCCAGACCGAGGTGACCGGGAGTTTCAATCTTTCCATCTCCGGAATAAATTCCTCCTTTAGGAACTGGTGATGTTGGTCTTGGACACTCCTTAAGACATTATAGTAAATATTGAATCTCCAGACCCCGATCTGGACCTGATAGGTCTCAGGATTGAATTCAGGATCATAAGGGACAAGGATCTTGTTTGTGTATTTCCAGACATATTGGAGTAACTTATTATTGATATCTTGATATTCTTGAGATAAAAGCGTCTGCTGTAGAATTTGCATGTCCTTGACCGTGGCCACGGCAATAATACGGGGACCTTCACCGACAACAACATAATAGCCCCCTACCAGATGTAAGCCCAATCGTTCCAAGGTCGGGTTGTAATATAAAGAGATAAAATTTGAGTATTCATCGTGTTTACCAGGTATGGGATCCCAGGATTGGGTGAACAAGACATTCATTTTTTCGCCTCCAAATGAGATAAGTATTTACATTTTGAAGATATCCGTCATCAAATCAGCAAGATATTCAGATGTATCCTTGATGGTGTGGAAATATTTTGCCGGACGGGCCTGGACCCAATAGATATTTTCTGGAAAAGAAAGGTCAGAATCAATCACCCATTCCAGGTCTTGGGGTTCAGAAAAATGAGACTCGATTTGTATGGCTATGCGGACATTCTCGAGAATTTCATCTTCTTCGAGGCAGGGGAGATTTTGTCTTTCCACAGGAACATCCTGGGTTTGAATACCGGAAGAATTGAAAGTGACCATTTGCGGTTTTTTGTAAATATGCCTTTCAATTTCCCGGCTTTTTTTGTCAATTACGAATTGGTCCGGAGTTATTTCTCCGCTGACAACGCTTTCACCTAGTCCCCAATTGGCCTCGATAAGGATCTTGGAAGTATCTCCTGTCGACGGAAGTACGGTCAGGGTTATTCCGGCGCATTTGGCATTGACCATTTTGAGGACTGCTACTCCAATCGGGGCGCTTTCAATGGCCATGTTGTTGTCCAACCGAAAGGTCAAGGCCCGAGTTGTAAAGGCGCTCCCCCATACTCGCACTATATACTGCAAGAGGCTTTCTGATCCTTTGACATTTAGGAATGTCTCCATTTGTCCGGGCATACTTACAGCACCGCTGGAACGAACAGCAACGGCTAGATCTGTAACTTGGCATTTCTGACAAAGATCTCTATAGGCCGTTTCTATCTGTTTTTCGAGATCACTTGGGATCTTTTTTGACTCGATTATGGAACGGATATAGTAGCTGGCCTGACTTTGTTTTTCGACATCATCCTTTAAGTCATGGCCGTATTTTTGAACAAAGGAACGGATCTCTTCGGCAGCCCCGCTTTTTTCCATAAAATGTTCACAGGCTTGGACAGTCAGGGCAAATCCTGGCGGTGTATTGACCCCTATTTCTGCAAGTTCGCCTAGATTGGCGCACTTCTTGCCAACTAAATCGTTATATGAACTCTTGAGTTCATCTGTCCAATAGATCCATTGCTCAGTCATAGTATCATATATCTTTATATTAAGATTGGCTGGCTAATATTCCTCATCCTCTGTCTCATCGTCCAGAATATAGACTACGCCAAAATTGGCATCGACCTTTATTCTTTGCCCCGATTTAATTTTTGTTGTCCCTTCAAAGACGTTAAGTATCACAGGAATCCTGTATTCTCTGCCAACTATGGCTGCGTGGGACAGGCTGGCCCCGCGATCCATGACCACACCCTTCAGCCTGGGGAAGACCGGCGTCCAACTAGGTGCGGTAGTGGTACTGACCATGATGTCACCTTGTCTGATAAGGTAAAGATCCTCTTCATTAATAACCACTCTGGCGATACCTTCAGCTACACCGGGAGAACCGCAGGTCCCGTACAAATCAGCCTTTAGCTCAGGTCGGACTTGAGGCATCTTGCCTACGACCACCTTTAGTGCTATCGGATCATTGGACTCAAGGAGCATATTCATGCTCATATCAAGATCAATGCCCTCCTTGAGTAAGGCCGGTGGATTGGGCTCCTTTCTCCATGTTTCCCATTCATCTTTCCGCTCTTGGACGATCTGGCGCAGATCAAATTGATCTGGAACAAGACCGGCCCTTCTGATCTCATCTGGTATAAGGAAGAAAATGTCTTCCGGAAATTCAATAGCATTATTTTGACTGAAACACTTGCCTATAGCCAAGGCGGTTCGTCTGATCAAGGCGTGGGTATAAAGATCGAGGTAGTGGTCATGTTCTTCGCTAAATATGCCGCTTTTCTGAGCCAATTGCATCAGGTGCTTGAACCATTCCCGCTGATCAAACGGGATTTTATAAAGGACCTCTTTTTCTGCCTGTTCTCGTTCTTGAACCAGCATTTCCCTTTCTTCATCCAGGTTGAAGGATGTCCCCTTGATCAAGAACTGCTTGATACTGCTAAGAGCTGGTGTCGGGTCTTCAATCCAGGTTGGTTCATTGACTTCGGCCATACGCTGCATTCGCCAGCCATCTTCAAGTAAAAATTCATAAAAATCATGCCAAAAAGAAAGACCTTTTTCTGAGGCCTTGAGCTTTTCTTCTATTTCCGATGGTTGGCTGTTTAGAAAAATCTCTGATATTCCTTGCTCTCTGGCCTGAAGAGAGAATTTCCATAAACGGCGGTCGACCTGAAAGACCTTATTGTCAAAACCAGCAACCAAGGAATGAAAAGAAGAGCAGGTGTCATCAATGCCAGCCAGCGTATGACACATTTTTTCAAAGAGTATATAAGCTGTATAAGTCCCGTACATCATGTACATGTGGATTTCCCACATCCGCCGGCAGGTATTGATAACCAGTTCAAAGTTGTCAAGTAGTTCAATGGGCGAGGCATTATTGACATCCAAGGATTTAATTTCTTCATATCTGGCAAATATCTCCTGCAAAAAGGCATTCCATACCCCATCATAGTCTTTGATCAAAGGAAATATGGCTTGACGGAAGTGTTGTTCCCTTTGTTGACGTTCCTCTGCTGTCTTGACTGTCAAAACGGCTAAGTAGCCGCCACCACGATAAAATCGCCAGTCCCAGCCTTTAACTGTCGGTAAGCTGAGCTTTTCTGCAGCATGTTGCATCCCATGGCGGCAGAAATTTATCCAGAACCAGGCAAACATCGGGGACCAAGGGGGGACAGAATGAGTGGCATCCAGAAACCAGGCCGGAGAGATCTCAAAATCAGATTCAGGATCAAATTCTAGACCAGGGACAATGTCATATCTTTTCATACACTTTGCTCCAGTGTTAAAAGACATAAAAGGACATCTAAAAATTTATTCATGCTTTGCTTGGTCAATAAAGGAGGCCTATTCCAAACCAAGGCGTTTCAAGGTTTTTTCCTGCGGCACTCCTTGATCTGTATATCCCAGGGTTTGATAGTATTCGTCCAGCAAGTTATCAATATTTTCTACAATCTGTTGACTGGCTGGTCCGGCATCCTGAAGTGGCTGTTTAAACATTCTAGTCGGTAAGGTATCATCTTTTCTAGAAAAACCTTCTCTAACATTAAAGGCCCGTTCCAGGCAAATTATCCTTTCGCCGATAGTCAAAAGATTGTCCTTGTCTTCAAACTCTTTTATGCCTGTAGCAGAAAAGAGGTAGGCTGCGTAATCATTCATGCTCAGACCGGAGTTTCCAAAAGTGCAGGCTATCAATGAATCTTCAACAGCCTGTTCCTTTTGAACCTGGGCAATAGAGGCCCCTTTATCATGTTCTGTAAATGGATCAACTTTGCCTCCGAGTTCTGCCCTTGGCCGCCCATACATGTGGCTGCCGCCTATGTTTGAGGTAGCCATGCTCAAGGCATATCCTTTGACCGATCTAGGTTCATAACCTGGAAGCTCCAAGCCTTTGATATGAATGGCATAATGCTTCGTGGCCTCTCCTAGCTGATCGGCAGCATATTTTACCCCTTGACTCAAGACATCGCCAATGCCCTCTCTTTTGGCAATTTTTTCAATCAACTGCCAGACAGAGTCTTGATTGCCCCATCTTGGTTCAAGGCCATCAAGGTCCGAGGAGGACAAAAGACCCTTTTCAAAGAGTTCAGTGACAAAGGCGATACAGACGCCAGTACTGATGGTATCTATGCCATAGTGATCACAAAGTGCATTGGCATCAACAATAAACTGCTTGTCGGTTATGTCCAAAAGCGGTCCAAAGGCGTAGATTGTCTCATATTCAGGGCCATCAATCTGTGTTCCTTTAAATGGACCTTTGTTTACTTGTCGCATGCCTCCGCAACGGGTCATACAGCCGTAACATCCGGCCGTACCCTTTTTTATTTCAGCATATTCATCGCCATTGATGGCTTCTATATTGGCAATATTTCCCTTTTGAAAATTTCTAACCGGCAGGATGCCACTGTTGATCAAGCCGGTGGTGATATATGGTGTGCCAATAGCATTCATGGTCTTTCTTCGGGGATGATCTTTGAGCATCTCTGTCTGCTGCTTGACCAGTCTTTTAAAAGTATCGCCATCATATGGTCTGGGCTTTTTAATGCTTGTATTGATGGCAATGGCCTTGAGGTTTTTGGAGCCCATGAGTGTTCCCATTCCCCCTCTGGAGGCGGTTCGTTCGCCTGAGGTAATTACAGCGTATTTGACGAGCTTTTCTCCACTTAGACCAATGCAGGCAGATTCTGTCTTTTTGCCGTGAATCTCTTGGATCTTTTCCTGGGTACTCCGTGGATCAAGTCCCAACAGACTGCTGGCTTCCAAGAATTGGACCCCTTCCTTGTCCATATAGACATAGGATGATTTTTCTGATTTGCCTTCGACAATGAGACAGTCATAACCGTAATTCTTCATCCAGACCCCAAAGTTGCCACCGGCATATGAACGCATGATCGTCCCGGTCAAAGGGCTCTTGGCCATAGCCACCCACTTGGAAAAGCCTTGAAGGCCCGTAGCTCCAAGGGCCCCAATGAGCAGGATAAGTTTGTTGTCAGGCGCTAAGGGGTCGATACCGGGAGAAAGTTCGTCAAAGAGATATTTACCGCCCAGTCCTCGGGCGGATATAAATTTCTGATAATATTCTTGAG
>CAYUNZ010000152.1:0-6754 GCA_964446205.1 uncultured Desulfohalobiaceae bacterium
ATCGGGGTGCCGGGAGAGGACAGCGGCTGCGAGAGCGGGGCCGGGGCCGTGAACGTGCTCTTTGGCCGGCCGGCCGGACTGACCTCTGCAAAGGCTCAGCTCTGGCACCAGAATGTTCTCCTGGATACGGCCGAGGCCGGCGACGGCTTTGGTCAGGCCCTGGCCGCAGGTGACTTCGACGGCAGCGGCCAGGACGATCTGGCCATCGGGGTGCCGGGCGAGAGCGTCGGCCACGCGAGCGGGGCCGGAGCCGTGAACGTCATCTACGGCGGGCCTGTCGGTTTCACCGGCGACTTCTCTCAGTTCTGGCACCAGGACATCCTGCCGGACACTGCTGAAAGAGACGACGGCTTCGGCCGGACTCTGGCCGCCGGGGAATTTAACGGCGATCATCGCGCCGATCTGGCCATCGGAGCCCCTAAGGAGGACATTGAGAAGGACATTCAGAAGGATATTGACGACGCCGGGGCTGTCAACGTCATCTACGGCTCAGGCAGCGGGCTCAAGGAGGATATGCAGCTCTGGCACCAGGATGATCCGAACCTGGCTGATAATGCCGAGGATTACGACGGGTTCGGGCAGGCCCTGGCCGCGTTGCCTTCCACTATCCTCCTCGCTGAAGAGCTGCGCCCGCATACCGCCGCTGTCTTCAAGTTCCCGGATACCGGCCAGACAACCTGCTACAGCACCAGCGATGACCTCTCCTCCTGCCCTGAGCCCGGCAATCCTTTCTTCGGCCAGGATGCTTCCTACTCCATCAACCCGCCGAGCTATACCAAGCTGAATGGGCACGGCCGGGAGCTTCGGGAGCACGCTTCCAGCTGGAGCATGATCCGGGACAACGTCACCGGACTGATCTGGGAGGTCAAATCAGGCGGCGATGATATTCATGGCCGGGATAGGGAGTTTACCTGGTATGACCCCGACCCGCAGACCAATGGAGGGGATGCCGGGACCCCTGGGGATGGCACGGATACGCATGACTTTATCAACGCCTTGAACGCCAACGTCTTTGGCGGATACTCGGACTGGCGCCTGCCCACAATCCAAGAGCTGGCCACGATTGCGGACTACGGGGCTCATGAGCCGGCTGTGGATATCGGCTACTTCCCGAACACGCAACCAGGGCAGTATTGGTCGGCGACGAGCGCATCACACTCAGCCAGTTGGGCTTGGACCCAGGATTTTACTTTTGGGTACCGCAAAATACCCGACCTTAAGCACGACGCCAACTTCGTGCGGGCCGTTCGGGGCAAACAGCTTCAATCATCCGGAGGGCTTTGGATTAATGGCGACGGCACGGTGACCGATTCCAGGACCGGCCTTATGTGGCAGCGAGCCTTTTCAGAGGTGAGCATGAGCTGGGAAAACGCCCTGCAGTACTGTCAGGACTTGAATGCTGCCGGATACGATGACTGGCGGCTGCCCAATGCGAGGGAGCTCCATACTCTTATGGATTATCAAAACCATGATCCGGCAATTGATACCACTGCTTTTCCGGATATCCCGTACAATCCTTTTTGGTCTTCCACGACCGGGTCCACTGATCAGGACAGTGCAGTCAGTACGAATTTCAATGCTCAGGGTGCCTCCGCCCGGGCCGATAAGGGGGGGTATTCGGGGTATTCCCGGGTGCGCGCCGTCCGCGGAGGGCAGACCATTCAATGGAGCAATCTGACGATCAAGACACCGGCCCAGGGCGATACGGTGACCCTCGGCCATGAGTACCTTATTACCTGGGATCCCAAGCACATTGACGGGGATGTGCGCATTTCCATCTCCAGGCAGGGCGGCAAGAGCGGGACCTTTGAGGACATTGTTTCAGCCACCGAAAATGACGGCGTCTATGCCTGGACGCCGAACGGAGCCGCCTCGGTCAACTGCATGCTGAACATTGTCCCCTTGAGCGATCCGGACAGGGGCAGCAGGCAGGGCCTGTTCCGCCTGGAGCAGGACAGCCACGCTCCCAAGCCGGACATCCAGGCCAATGGCTCTGACGGTCCGATTACGGTGTCTGCGGAAGACCCGGTGGCCGTCACTATCCAGCTCGATCCCGGGAACCGCATCTATCAGCAGGCGGACTGGTGGCTTGCCGAATTTACGCCCTCGGAGGAATGGCGATCCCTCGTTCTGGGATCCGGAGGGCTGGTCTGGAGACCCGGGATTGAGCGATGCGTTTTGTTAGACCTGGTGAATATCCCGACCATTCAGGTTTATGAAGGCCAGCTCGAGCCCGGTCAACACCTCATCATCTTCGCAGTCGACAAGAACGCCGACCGACGTCCCAATGCTACCTGGTGGGACTCTATTGAAATCACTGTTGAATAGAACGAAAAACGGCAGAGCTCTTGTTTAGCCTGTCCAATTAGGGAGGTACCTGCTAATGACCATTCTTTTTACAAAGCATTTTCACTCGGGTAAGATGTATCGCTGTAAGCTTGTTCCTTCTTGTATCCACGGTCTCAGCCAGTGGACTTTCAGTAGATAATGAAAATATACCCGGCGATATCAACCTTTCTTATCTTCCCTCTGGTGAGTACTTCCTGTTTGTGGCCATAACGCCAGCCGGTCAGGAAGACTTTTTAGATTATTATTTATGACAGACATCATTTATAATTTCCCATTTGTAAGCAAGCTGATATTGTAGGATGTGGTTATGCAAAAGGAGTTCAATATGAACATAAGATATCATAATTTGTATATAGTCATATTACCACTTTTATTTGTCATTTTGTTCTGCACTCTGTCCGTTCATGCATACAAGAGCTCCAAACTTCTTTCCAGCAAAGATCTGATCTACAAAGGAGCCTTTGCTTATCCTTCAGGTGATGAATGGGCCTATAGTGGCCAGGCTATGGCCTATTATCCAAATGGAGACGCTTCAGGAGGGTCTGACGGCTATCCCGGTTCTCTCTATGTTGCAGGATCCAGGAATGATGAAACTGGAGATTTAGTAGGGGAAATCAATATTCCGGTCCCGGTAGATACAGAGAACTTTGCGGATTTGCCCAAAGCCTCATTGCTCCAGCCCTTAACCGATATTACAGGAGGGTGGAAGGACAACTGCAGCTATAATGATGAATGTATTTACAGAAATATAGACGGCCTTGCCTACTTGTCTAAGGTTGATAAAATAGCCTGGAACCTGAAAGACTGGTACAATGTCGCTGCTTATGATCAAGATTCTCTGGGCTGGAGCGATCTGGACATGAGTCATGCCCAAGGTGTTTGGCATATAGGAACAAGAGGGAATCAACTATTTCATAATGCCAAGGCCTGCAATTACCTGTTTAAAGCTCCGAAAAGCTTTGCAGTCGATCACCTTGGAGGCAAAAGGCTTATTGCCGGGAACAGCAGAGAGGCCGGTGCACTTGGTGGCTCTCAAGGTCCGACATTATATGCCCTAGCCCCTTGGCAAGACGGGAGTCCACCAACACCCGGCCAGAATTTAAATGCTTTAGCTCTCCTTTTCTACAGAGAAATTATCAGTTGTGTATGGGAAGATCCCGAATGCACGAATATTAATGAGATCCCAGTTGAAGGCGTCTGTGATTTTCCTAATTATCGAGCATTTGATCACTGGAATGGTGGGGCTTGGATTGATGCTGGAGGTAAATCAGCAATTGTTATTGTCGGTAGAAAAGGTATGGGTGCTAATTGTTACGGTACTCAAGAAAAATGTTCGAATGATCCTTGTGATATGTATAAAGGATACCATGCTTATCCCTATGAACCTCAGATGCTTTTTTATAATCCAAAGGCATTGCTTGGTGTGCTGGCAGAGAATGAAGATCCTTGGACTATCACTCCAGAGGAGACTTACAGCCTGACAGACGTTGCATTTAATGCCGATTGTGCTGAACCCGGATCAGCAGCCTATGATATCCAGAGAAATATTCTCTATGTTGCTGAACAAGATGCCGGACCATACGGTGAAACCGCCGTACATGTCTGGTCGGTATCGGAAAGGAATACACCGATTCTAGACATTCAAGTCAATGGATCAGACGGTCCGATACATATTTCGTCCTCTGATTCGATTGATGTAACAATCGGCTTGAACCCTGGAAATCAAAAAGGCCTGAATGCTGATTGGTGGCTGGCAATAAGAACTCCATCAGGTTGGAGATCACTTGCTGTGAGACAAGGGAAGTTGTCCTGGATTAAAGGAATAGAAAGATGCATTAAAGCAGGGTTGGTTCAGTTTGATTCTGTATCCATTCCAGCACCCACTCTTTCAGAAGGCAATAATTATATCTATTTTGTCATAGATAATAATGCGGACGGCATACCTAACGTCACTTGGTACGATTATGCTGAAATTATTGTTAGGTCTGAAGCGAAGAGCATGATCATCGATCATACATGTACTGACTTGAAACGTGTACCAGAGCACTGGATCAATCAAACCAAATCGGAACTCAGGCTCGCCTACGGACATACCTCTCACGGTAGTCAGCCGGTGACAGGGATGGAAGTACTCATGGATTCGGACAGTCTGTATGCCTTTAATACAGATGGTTCCATTCAACCCGGGGTCCTGTCTTTGGCCGACTCCACTCCAGACGGTGACCTGGGTCATAATGGAGATACTAGTTGGGCGGATAGGACAAGAAATTACTTAAATGGCCACGGCAGCGATAGAAATGTGGTCGTATGGTCCTGGTGTGGAGGGGTAAGCGACAACACCCAGGCAGGGATCAGTGCCTATCTATCAGCCATGAACGTACTTGAAAGCGAGTATCCCAGTGTCACTTTTGTATACATGACCGGTCATTTGGATGGAACAGGGGAATCGGGCAATCTGCACATTCGAAACGAACAGATCCGTAACTATTGCCGGGAAAATAACAAAGTACTATTTGATTTTGCCGACATTGAAAGCTATGACCCTGATGGCAGATGCTACCTTAATCTTTGGGCAAACGATAATTGTGATTACAATTATGGTGCAAATAATTGGGCCCAGGAATGGTGTGCTGCCAATGTAAGTTCAGCCCTGTGTACTGATTGCGGGTATACTGGCTGCTGTGCCCACTCTCAACCACTTAATTGCAATCTGAAAGCCAGGGCATTTTGGTGGATGTTGGCCAGAATAACTGGCTGGGAGGGAACAAAGTAATTGCAAGGCATAAGAAATTAATGATGGTTTCTTGGATTATAGCCTTATTGGGACTGCATTGTTCCTGCTGCCGGGGCTTGTTCTTAGTCGTAGTGCTCAAATAAAAGCAAGCAAGAGCCAAAACCCTGGCTTAACCCCAATACCACGTAATTAGTTTTTCGCTGCCTGAGACAGGGCTTCTATTTCTCCATCTGAAAGTACCTTGTCGATATCCAAAAGGATCGTGACTTCTTCTTTTATCTTGGCCATACCAAGTATAAAGGCAGTATCTATTTGTGTTCCAAAGGCAGGAGGGAGCTCGATCTCTTCAGCTGAAATATTGAGGACCTCGGAGACCTCATCAACAACAACCCCCATTATAACACTGTTACCTCCACGGCTGACCTGGACAACAATAATACATGTCTTTCTGGTGGCCTCTTTTTCCTCCATACCGAACTTTATACGCAAATCCACGATCGGTATGACTTTGCCTCGTAGATTGATGACCCCTTTAACATATTCTGGTGTTCGCGGTACCTTGGTAATCTCCTGCATTCCAATTATTTCCTGGACCTTGAGAATCTCAAGGCCGTATGTTTCCTGATCCAGATTGCAGGTCAGATACTTGCCAGCCAGTTGATCCATGAGCATATCATCTTTTACTTTACTGTCTTTATCATTACTCATAATGGAGTTCCTTTTCATTCTCTCTATATTGACTACAACTACATAGTTTTCAAACAAAAAGAGGATGTCAACATAGGGAAAAGAATTATGACATCCTCATTTGCACTTGTTTTTTTCTATGATCAAAAGTCCTTGAAGTCGTCCTTATCAAGGGGAATCATTTTTTCTGGAGACTCCTGTCTTTGCCCTTTTGAGTAGTCGTTTTCAGATTGGCTCGATTGACGCGACAGGGAGCTTCCCTGTTGTCTGCCTGTTCCTCTGGATATGCCTTGAGTCGCATGTCTTTTCCCTTGAGAGACTGGCCTTTTATTCTTTTCTCCAAAGTTCTCTCTTAGAGTTGTCTCATGAGATAATTGATCTTGGTTGCCGTCAACAAGAGAGACCAGTTCGACCACCATGCTGTCCAGCTCCTGGGCTTGAGAAGATAACTCTTCCGCTGCACTGGCTGATTCTTCTGAATCAGAAGCATTTTGCTGGACAACCTTGTCCATCTCGGCCACAGCAGTATTTACTTGTTCGATCCCCTGAGACTGCTCCTTTGAAGAAGCTGAGATTTCTGATATCAGCGTATTTACCTTGTCCGAACCTTGCTTGATGCTCTGAAGGTTTTTGGAGACCTCTTCAGCTACAGAGACACCTTTTTCAGCACTGTTCTGACTTTGCTCTATAAGCTCAGAAGTATTCTTGGCTGCTTCGGCGCTTCGCTGGGCCAAGTTTCGAACTTCTTCAGCAACAACAGCAAAGCCTTTGCCGGCTTCTCCGGCCCTGGCCGCCTCTACAGCTGCATTAAGGGCCAGCAGATTGGTCTGAAAGGCTATATCATCTATTGTTTTAATGATTTTGGAAGTCTCTTCAGAAGAGTTCTTGATCTCATCTATTGTTTTGGTCATCTTCTCCATGGCCTGTACACCATCATCTACAAGATTGGATGTCTCCTTCATTGATTTATCAGCCTGATCGGCA
>CAYUNZ010000153.1:0-6751 GCA_964446205.1 uncultured Desulfohalobiaceae bacterium
CCATGATGAAATCCTATCGGATCAGACTGCGGCTATAGCTCAAAAAAACATCTGAACCTGGACCTGTTCTCTATCATTCTTGTGATGATTATAGAGCTGTGCAATTGCTATATTAGCTACTATACGTTCATCGTTCACCGTAATTATTGAGCATTTTTGGTGAAAAAAATCTTTTCTTCCGTTTTTATCTTAAGTGGCTTAACCGATGTCTAATAAGGAGGAAATTATGCATACTATTATGCATGTTGATGCCAGAGAAGTATTGGATTCACGAGGTAGTCCCACTGTAGAGGTTGAGGTCTTTCTTGAATCAGGAGTGAGAGGTAGGGCGGCAGTTCCTTCCGGGGCCTCGACCGGAACTCGGGAGGCGTTGGAATTAAGGGACAAGGACGAGACACGTTATAACGGTAAAGGTGTGACCAAGGCGGTCGCCAACATCCGGGAGAAGATTGCTCCTGAGATTGAGGGTTATGATGCCCTTAGGCAATTGGATATTGATTCTTTTTTGATCGAACTGGACGGGACTGAGAACAAGACTCGTCTGGGAGCCAATGCCATATTGGGTGTTTCCATGGCTGTGGCCAGAGCAGCTGCCGAGTTTCTGGATCTGCCCCTGTTTCAATATCTGGGCGGTGTCGGAGCCAACCTTTTGCCGGTACCGCAGATGAACATTGTCAACGGCGGGGTACATGCCGCCAATAATCTGGATATCCAGGAGTTTCTCATCCTGCCGTACGGGGCGGAGAATTTTTCCCAAGCCCTCAGAATGGGCTCAGAGACATTCCATGCTCTAAAGTCCCTGCTTTCTGACCACGGACACATAACGGCTGTCGGCGACGAGGGAGGTTTTGCCCCAAATTTGAAGAGTCATAATGAAGCCTTTGATTATATTGTCCAGGCTATTGAAAAGGCTGGTTTTAGCCCAGGCAAGGATATCGGACTCGGGATAGACGCGGCTGCTTCAGAATTTTATTCTGATGGCAAATATATCTTAAAAGGGGAGAATAAGACCCTAAGCCCGGATGAGATGGTGGCCTATTACCAGAGACAGCTCGATCAATACCCGATTGTCTCCATTGAGGACGGTCTGGCAGAACAAGACTGGCAGGGCTGGATTGCCATGACCCAGGCCATGGGGCAGGATTGTCAGCTGGTTGGGGATGATGTCTTTGTCACCAACCCGAAGATACTTGACCAGGGCATTAATTCAGGTCTGGCCAACTCGATTCTGATCAAATTAAACCAGATAGGAACCTTGTCCGAGACCTTGACCACCATTGAAATGGCCAAAAAGAATAGCTATGCCAATGTAATATCCCATCGTTCCGGTGAAACGGAAGATTCATTTATCGCCGATTTGGCCGTGGCTGTTAATGCCGGCCAAATAAAAACAGGCTCTCTAAGTCGAAGCGATCGACTGGCCAAGTACAATCAGCTTTTAAGGATTGAAGATTATCTTGGAGACAGAGCCAGATATGCAGGCCAAAGCCTCTTTAAGAAGAGAAGATAGATCGGGTCTCTTTTTGATGTTCTTGACAAGGCATTTATTTCTAGCGTATCAGAACAAAAAATTTTTGTAACTTTTAAGCCTACTGAAAAAGGGGTTTTCAAAATAGTAAATTTGTATAATAGACTAAAATGTTACAGAATTTTGAACTTGGGTAATTTGCTTTGGACCTAAGTAAAAGAGATCTTTTGAACTCATAACTTACCTAAAGGAGTCTAAAATGACAGCAACACTTATTAAAGGCACTGACATTCGTGAAGAAATTCTGGAAGAAATAACCTCTGAGGTGGCCCAAATCAAGGAAAAACACGGTGTTGTACCCGGGTTGGTAACCATACTGGTCGGCGAGAATCCTGCCTCTCAATCATATGTTTCCTTAAAGATCAAGACAGCCCATCGGGTCGGATTCAAGGAGATACAGGACACTCGTTCTGAGGATATCAGTGAAGACGAGCTACTGGGACTTATCGATCAGTACAACAAGGATGATACCATCCATGGCATCCTGGTCCAGCTGCCCCTGCCCGACCACATCAATGACAAGAAAATTTTGACTGCCATAGATCCGGACAAGGACGTAGATGGCTTTCATCCGGTTAATGTCGGCCGTTTGATGATCGGTGGCGATGAAGTCAAGTTTCCTCCCTGTACCCCGGCCGGGATTCAGGAGATGATCATTCGAGGCGGTGTGGAGACCAGCGGGGCAGAAGTTGTTGTCGTCGGCCGGTCAAATATAGTTGGCAAACCGATTGCCAATATGATGCTTCAAAAGGGCAAAGGAGCCAATTCCACAGTGACTATTGTCCATACCAGGACCAAGGACATGGAGTCACATTGTAAGCGGGCCGATATACTGATTGTGGCTGCCGGTGTCCCTGGATTGGTCAAACCGGAATGGATCAAGCCAGGTGCCTGCGTCATCGACGTTGGTGTCAATAGGGTAGGCGAGAAACCGAGTAAAAAGGACCCCAACAAGATGGTGGCCATCTTGCGCGGTGACGTGGACTTTGATTCCGCCAAGGAAATCGCCGGTTATATAACCCCTGTGCCTGGTGGAGTCGGACCAATGACCATCACCATGCTTATGAGAAATACCCTTCGTTCCCTTAAGTATCAATTGGGTATCAACTAATCAGGTTAAGATCCTCTTCTTTTTCAAAGCGGATCATGAAGCCATTATCATTGGCTCTTGATCCGCTTTTTTACCATATTTGCCCAAAAAGAGATAAGAACTCAAATGGAAGCCTTTGTCACCTTTTATTTTGATGCTGCCCATAGATTGACTCAAGTTCCGTCAGACCATAAGTGCAGCCAACTGCACGGACATACCTTTAAGGCGAAGATCTATATCTCGGACAGTCTTGATCCGGATAAGCAGTGGGTCATGGACTTTGCTGAGATAAAGGCGGTTTGCCAGCCGGTTATTGACAGGCTCGATCACACCTATCTGAATGAGATTGAAGGGCTGGAAAATCCTACCAGTGAGGTTATTGCCGAGTGGATATGGCAAAGGGTAAAACCTGAGCTGCCGGTTCTTATAAAGGTCATTGTCCAGGAGAGTCCAGAATCAGGTGCCGTATATACCGGGGATTAGAGGCTATTGGTTTTGCGTTTAATGTTAGGAACCGTCCCAGTACAGACAGGGATTGATCTCAAACCAGGATAGGCCCTTGGCCATGGAACTCTTTTTGCTCGGACTAATAACACCGAGCAGGATAAGGAGTTCGACCAAGTCATGCAGGTCTTCCTTAAGGTCCATGCTCTGGGAGATAGCCAGCATAAGTCCCCCCTCAAACTTGGATTGAGTTGAGTGTGACTTTAAGGCCTGCAGGAACTTGTTGATCTGGTCAAAGTCCCGGTCTCCACTAACAGTATTGACAGCAATCAGTTCCTTGATAGCCGGTTCGGAATCCAGTCTCCCGGTGGACAGGGCGGTCTTTAGTACGACCTTGGACAACCGGGGCATGGAATATCTCTCGCCATCTTCCATGCGCAGCCCGCAGTCATCCCAGCCATAACCTTCCTTGTCCTGGACAGGTATCAGCAGACGTTCCTCAAAGGCCATCAGGATGTATTCGTTTTTTGTCTCCCTGGGCAGATCCAGTTCCATATAGTCTATTGTTTCCACTTCAAGACAGGGTTCGAGCAGCAAGGACAGATATTGGGCCTCCTCTGCCTTGAACCGGGACCTTAGAGCCGACTGTAATAGCTGAACATTCTCTTTTGACATATAGGCATCCGATTTTGTTTTTCGTGAAAGTTTAACCGATAACAACCCAATTTGGGTTTCACCAAAATTAGAACTACATATTAACCCAGTACCGGACAATTAGCAAGGAAGTCATATGATCGCCAAACGAATTGAGGAGATAACCTCATTTATCGTTATGGATGTCCTTGAAAAGGCAAATGAGATGGAACGTCACGGCCTTGACGTCGTCCACCTGGAAGTGGGACAGCCGGACTTTGAGACGCCAGGATGCATCAAGCAGGCCGCAGAAAAGGCACTTCGAGACGGCTATACCCATTACACCCACAGTCAGGGGATTATGGAGCTAAGGCAGGCCATCTGCGAAGACTACGAGCATCAATACGGGGTGAATATCGACCCGGAGCAGATAATTGTCACCTCCGGGACCTCGCCGGCCATGATGATCCTATTTTCCGTTTTACTAGAACCCAGTGATGAGATCATTATTTCCGATCCCCATTATGCCTGCTATCCCAATTTCATCAAGTTCTTCCAGGGAATACCGGCAACCGTGCCGGTCTATGAGTGTGACGGCTTTCAGCTAAGGACCCGGGACATCAAAGACAGGATATCCGATAAGACTAAGGGTATATTTATCAACTCGCCTTCAAATCCAACCGGCAACCTGTTGTCAAAGGAGCATATGCAGTCCATTGCCGAGCTTGATCTGCCTGTAATCTCGGATGAGATATATCACGGCCTGGTCTATAAAGGCACGGCCCATTCCATACTGGAATTTACCGAAAAGGCAGTTGTCTTCAATGGTTTCTCCAAGCTGTATGCCATGACCGGACTCAGGCTGGGCTATGTCATTGCCCCCAAGCAGTATATCCGGCCGATGCAGAAGATCCATCAGAACTTCTTCATCTCGGCCAATGCCATGGTCCAGATGGCCGGAATAGCCGCCTTGAAGTATGCCGGACCGGATGTAGACAGGATGAGGGGCATTTACGATCAAAGACGCAAGTACATGCTTGATCGTCTGAAGGAGTTGGGCTTTGGCATAAGCGTCGAACCGACCGGGGCCTTTTACGTCTTTGCCAATGCCCGGCACCTGAGCGATGACACCTATGCCCTGGCCTTTGAAATCCTGGAGAAGGCCAGGGTCGGCGTCACCCCGGGCATTGATTTTGGTCAAAACGGCCAGGGTTATCTCCGATTTTCCTATGCCAACTCCATGGACAATATCAAAGAGGGCCTTGACAGGATCGAGAGATATCTAAACACTAGGCAGTAAAAAACAGATAACCATTACCTTCTTGATCTCAAACCGAGCAAGTGGTCAAAAACCCGAAGCCGCACTCCTTTGATAGCGGCCTGTTATCTACTTGGCATCCGGGACCCGGAACAGCTTGATTAAACAAAGGAACTTGACTTTTTATCATTTAGCCACCAAAATTAGCACCTAAGATAGGGTCAAGAATAAGACATTTTTGGAGGTACCTATGATTCAGGCCAAATTTAGCCTTAAAGAATCGCACATTGAGTTTATTCAGCAATGTAAACAGTATGGATTTAAAGACAAAAGCGAGTTGGTTCGCACTGCCATCGATCGCTTGTCTGCAGAATTGGACAGGCAGCGAGTTCAGGAGTCGGCTGCTTTATATGCTGAAGCCTATGCAGAAGACCGTGAAACACAAGATTGGACTGAATCAGCCTTATCAGAGTGGCCAACATGAACGAGCTAAAGCGGGGCATGGTTATCGATATAAATCTTGATCCGACCAAGGGTTCGGAAACTGGAAAGATTCGGCCATGCGTGATTGTCACAAACAATATATACAATGCGAGAGTCCCAATTATTCAGGTAGTTCCATTGACGGAATGGAGTGTGAAAAAAGCAGGCATCGTCACGAACGTAGAAATTTTTCCATCCCAGAACAACGGATTAACCAAGAAGTCTGTAGCAGATTGCCTGCAGACACGTCCTATTGATCACCGCCCTCGATTGGTCAAGGTGCGAGGTGAACTGGAATATCACCTCACGCAAAAAATTGACCAGGCCTTGAAAGTTGTTTTCGACCTCCCTTAGGAACCTTTGCTTGCCTTGATTGCCCTTACAAAAAGGTACCAAAGGGGTGCTGATTATCACAATCACACCTCGATACTTTCTATGCAATCAAGTTTCACCCTTTGCAGTTTTTCCGGCCATTAAATCAAGCAAAATCAGAGATTTAAATCAAAAGACCCTGTAGGACCCAACTGTCTATTCAGCCTTATTTTTCCGAGCTGAATCATCATATCCTAGCGTCCTCGCCAAAGCTAACCAAACATATAAGAAGTAGAGATTTTCGGCTTTCCATCATCCAAGCTTCCCAGCTAAATTATAATTTCCCAGAACACCTTGACAGTAAAGACAATAAGATCATAGCATGCTTCAATATATAAAGCTAAAATTCCATTTTATAAGATTTCTTATCTGTAACTTGAGAGTCAAAATTTTCTACACAACATTCTGTAGTTATTGACATTTTTTTTGATTATTGATGTCCGAGAGGTAATATTTATAACTCTCCGATTTATTTGTGTTTTATCTGATAACTATTAACCGATAACTTTTAACTGTCCAGATCTGTAAGTCTAAATAGATAATGACAACCTCGTTGAAATCCTGGACCCTTAACTTTAAGCCTTCGGATATCCTGAGCCCGCAGCCATACAAGAGTTTGACTACCAGGTCATATGGGTATTTTAGACTAGCTATTACTTTGTCAATTTCTTCTCTGGAGAGGACAACAGGGATATATGGTTTTCTTTTGACTCGAACCACCCCCTCTAGTTCACTAAAGTCATTTTTGAGTATATGCTTGTACAGGAATAAAAGGCCGTGAAAGGCTTGGTTCTGGGAAGAGGCTGAGACTTTTTTCTTCTTAGCCAAAAAGGTAAGAAACTCCCTGGCCTCACTCCCAGTTAACAGACGAGGGTCCTTGCTCTTGGTAAAGGCTTGAAACTGCCTGACCCAGCCCCTGTAAGCCCTTAAGGTTTTTGGGGAA
>CAYUNZ010000154.1:0-4480 GCA_964446205.1 uncultured Desulfohalobiaceae bacterium
GGCGGTGGCAGCAATTTTTCCGGTCTCATGCTTCCTTTTTTACCCCAAAAGTTAAACAATGAACCGATTTCATTCATTGCTGCCGAACCAAGGGCATGTCCGACCTTGACCAAAGGGGATTATCGATACGATTATGGGGATATGGCCAAACTAACTCCTTTGATCAAGATGCACACTCTGGGCCATAGCTTTATGCCGCCACCTATTCATTCCGGGGGGTTGAGATATCACGGCGATGCCCCATTGCTTTGCAATCTTGTAGATGAAGGCCTGGTTGAGCCCAGAGCCTTTTTCCAAAAAGAATGCTTTGAGGCTGCCAAATTATTTCAGTCGACTCAAGGTTTTCTGCCCGCCCCAGAGACCGCTCACGCCATAAAGGCCACACTCGACGTGGTCCATGAGGCCAAACCGGGCTCAACTATTGTCTTTCTCTATTCAGGCCATGGGATGCTTGATCTTAGTTCTTATGAGGCTTTTCTCAATCAAGAATTAACAAATTATGAATTGCCTCAGGAAGATATAAATACTTCCCTTAAAGAGTGTCCCCTTATTGGGCATGACTCATAAATAGATTGAATATATGTAATTGGACGGGCTCTTCCAATAAAAGAGCCCATTCAAACATCTTCTTATAATATTGACTAGCACTAAAGAATAGTTACAATTATTAATACACACTTGGAGCCTGCAAGCTACAAACTCCATCTTTTTTACTGCCTAATATGGCTAACTTCTAATTTATTGCTTAAATTCAAATTATTAAATAAGGTGTTGAAATATTTTTGCCAATGTTATATGCTCTCAACAATAGTGAACTGTTTATGGAGGGAAAGCCAATGTTTACCTTGGAAGAGATAAGAAGTAATAAAAATCTAATCAATGAAATTGATTGGGACATGACTCCTGAAGAAGCTGTCCGTCTTTATCTTGAGTGGGGTAATAACTGGGCCTCTGGCAATTATGTCATCCGTTCTCCCAAAGATGTCTCCCATTATTTTGTCTTAAACACTTGGGGAGATAGACCCAAAATTTATTTGGTCAAACGGAATTCTGAAAAGGCGGAAGAAATAGCCGAATTTCACCTGCCTGAAAATCTGGAAAAGCAATGTCAAAGAGAATATGGCAAGTTGAAAGGTGTTTTTGCCCTTGAAGGTGATGTCAAGGACTGGCTCAAATCCGAATTGAACCAATAAGATAATTAAGTTATTGACAAATCATCTGTCCCTACATAATTCAGAATTTCAACAAACCCAGTTGGATATCTTTAGCATTTCAGACTTATACATTTCAAGACAACCTTTCGCCCTTTGCTTTGTATGGAAGGGCTCCACCTTTGTGAAACCTGTAATATCCCCGAAAATATCTAACCCAAATCTAGACAAACCGGCAAATGTCCCCTGCCATTTCTTCCCAACCCTGAAAATAAAGTCCTTGACAATCAATCATAACTCAAGTTTTTATAAAACTGAGCAAGTTCAGACCTTGATTTCCAATTGCTTATCATCCAAAATATAGTCAATTTTATGCCTAGGCAATGATAGAAATACAGAAATAAGAAACCCGGAGCAATAAGATGTCTGATATCAAGGTAAAAAAAAGTATTCAGGAGATTAACGATAAAATAAGCCAGGGCAAAGCTGTAGTTGTAACTGCTGAGGAAATGGTTGATATAGTTGCTGAACAAGGTCCGAAAAGAGCCTTTAAAAACGTTGATGTCGTCACCACCGGCACCTTTGGGACCATGTGCTCCTCGGGTGCTTTTATAAATTTTGGCCATACCAAACCAAAGATCAAAGCTTCCAAGGTATGGTTCAACGATGTTGAGGCCTATGCCGGAATAGCTGCTGTAGACTGTTATCTTGGGGCTGCCCAAGTAAGGGAAGACGATCCATTAAACAAAGTACATCCCGGCAAGTTCACTTATGGTGGTGGACATGTTATAGAGGATTTAATCGCTGGGAAATCAGTGCAATTTAAGGCCAAAGGCTATGGCACTGATTGTTATCCCCTAAAAAAGTATGAAAATGAAGTCAAAATAGATGATCTGCATAACATCTTTTTATACAACCCAAGAAACGCATATCAAAATTACAACTGCGCTGCAAATTTGTCAGACAGGACTATCTTTACCTACTTGGGTATCTTGAGACCAAATCTCAGTAACATCAACTTTGCCACTGCCGGAGAACTCAGTCCGTTGTTGAATGATCCATTTTACTGGACAATAGGGGTCGGGACCAAGATATTTTTGGCCGGGGCCGTAGGGGCTGTAACCTGGCAAGGGACGCAACACAATCCTGATGTCCTTCGCGGAGAAGACGGTCAAGTTAGAGAAGGGGCTGGAACCATTGCTGTAACCGGCAATATGAAAGAAATGACCACTCAGTATATACGAGGTGCCTCCATAATCGGCTATGGTTGCTCCCTTATGGTTGGTTTGGGTATACCCATACCGATTATAAATGAGGAAATGGCCTATTTTACAGGAATAGGTAACAAAGATATCATGTATCAGGTTATTGATTACGGCATTGATTATCCGAACAACATCAACCGCTCGCTGGGAGAAGTCAGCTATCAGGATCTCCAATCCGGACAGGTTGAGTTGCAAGGTAAAACAATCCCTTCCAACCCTCTGTCCAGCTATTATCTGGCCAGACAAATAGCCGGGACTCTAAAGGACTGGATACTAAAAGCCGGGTTTACCCTTGGTCAGCCCCAGATCCAATTACCGACAGTACCATTTGACAGAGAAAAATATCCAAAACTGAAATTACCCTGACAAATGAGCGGAACATAATGTACAGGCATCGTTTTTATCGTGATTTCAGCAATAACGACAGGTGGGTATCATACAGAGTCAACGAGGAAAGCACAGATTTATATATCCGTTCCCAGAAGAATTTTGCCTACTGGACTCAAAAACTGATTCGAGAACTAAGGGGGATAATCAAGAGACATATTCAAATACAGCCTGATTTTGTTAACTCATTTGAACCTATAAAATCTTTACCCCATGTCCATCCGGTTATTAGCAAAATGTATAAGGCCTCACAAAAGGCCAATGTAGGTCCAATGGCCTCTGTTGCCGGGGTTATTGCCGAACACGTAGGCTTAGAGATCTGTAAATGGTCGGAAGAGGTCATTGTGGAAAATGGCGGGGATAATTTTCTAAAGCTTATTGAACCGGGAAAAAACACCATATTTGCGGGGACATCAATCTTTTCCGGAAAAATTGGTCTTTGTATTCATCCAGAAAAAACACCACTAGCTGTCTGCACTTCATCAGGAACCGTTGGTCATTCCCACAGCCAGGGTCGAGCTGATGCCGTAATAGTAACTGCCAAAGATACCGCTTTGGCAGATGCAGTAGCCACGGGAGCTGCCAATCTGATCCACTCTGAAATAGATTTTCAAGCAGCTCTTGATTATGCCCTGGCTATCGAAGGGATTGCTGGAGTTGTTCTTATTTATCAGGATAAATTTGCAGCCCAAGGTGATATTGAACTTATTAGGACATAGAGAATGAATATGTTATACGGCTTTCAAATATAAAATAAAAAGGACTGATCAATGAGTGACGACACTGTATCTAGAAACGTCTTGCTTATCTTTAATAAAGATATAATGTATAATCCGGTCATTTTTCGGACAACGCAAAAGTACAATATATCCTTTAATGTACTGGAAGCCAAAATCTTGCCTAAACAGGAAGGACGCCTTATTCTGCAACTCTCAGGTGACAAAGATCAATTAGAGCAATCCATTGATTATATGCAAGAAGAGCAGGTTGTAGTCGAGGTTTTATCCGAGCGTGTCAAGAGAAATGAGGACAAATGTGTTCATTGTGGAGCCTGTACCGCGGTCTGTAAAAATGAGGCCCTTTGGATCGACAAGGAAACAAAGAAGGTTATGTTCGAGCCGGAGAATTGTATTGTCTGTGGCCAATGTGAGCTGGTTTGTCCTGTAAATGCTATTTCCGTAGCCTCTATAGATACTGATATGCTAGTCTGAACAAAGACATACTGTTTTCATTTGGGTTTTGCCAAGAGCGAACTGGATTTCTATCTAATATGATAGATGCAGGATCTTACACTTAAAATAAGAATAGACATATTGATACTGGAATAACAAAAATGGAAATCAACTTGACCTCCATAGGGACCTTGCACACCAAGGAAACCAATATACCCAGACATTGGAGCCTATCAGAAGTAGAAGGGACTCTGGAAATCAACTTGGAATACACAGATGGCCTGAGAGATATCCAGGCAGGTCAACAGATAGTAGTCTTATTTTACTTTCACAAGAGTCAATCCTTTTCCAAAAATTTGTTGACCCAATCTCCTCCCCATAGAGGCTTACCGTACGGAGTCTTTAGCATCTGCTCTCCGCGCAGGCCCAATCCCATCGGTTTATCGGTTTTAGAAGTTATCAGAGTTAAAGGTAACAAAGTAGATATCAAAGGTGTGGATATGAT
>CAYUNZ010000154.1:4580-6749 GCA_964446205.1 uncultured Desulfohalobiaceae bacterium
GTCAACATCTTCAGTATGCTTGGGCCCAATCAGGGCATACAGTCAATATATATTAAGCAAATTCTCCGGCAGCATATAGTCTTCTATTCAGATCATAGGCTGCACTAATTAGTCCTATGTGGGTGAAGGCCTGTGGGAAATTGCCCAGATGATTCCCTTGTGGACCGAGTTCTTCGGAGTACAAGCCCAGGTGATTGGCATATCCCAGCATCTTTTCGAATACATACCTGGCCTTTTCCAGCTGACCGGAGCGTGAGAGACACTCAACATACAAGAAGGTACACATATTGAAAGTTCCCTCATCCTGGCAGATCCCATCCAGGCAGGTACCATCGTCGTCTTCTGAAATTCCCTGGTAGCGATAGACAAGGGAGTCGGTCACAAGGTTTCTTTCTATCGATTGTAGGGTTGAGAGCCAACGTGGGTCGGTCGGGGCGACAAATCGGGTCAAAGGCATAAAGAGTGCCGAGGCATCCAGAGACTTGCCCCCTTTATGCTGGACAAAGGTTTTGAGAGCAGGGTCCCAGAAATTGTTAAAAATATCGAGATAGATATTGTCCCGGCATGTCCTCCACTTCTCCAACGGGGCTGGGAAAGAGCGCTTTTGGGCCAGTCTGATGGCCCTATCAAAAGCCACCCAGCACATGACTCTAGAAAAGAGAAATTCTCGAGATATACCTCTTACTTCCCAAATCCCGTCATCGGGTTGATTCCAATTATCACAGAGCCGGTTCAAGAAAGGGACAAGTATTTGCCAAAGATCGAAGGAAATACGCCGGCCGTATTTATCGTAGAGGAAAATAAAATCCATCAATTCGCCGTAAATATCCAGCTGATTTTGCCTAAAGGCGCAATTGCCGATACGCACTGGAGTAGATCCCTTGTAGCCCTTTAGATGGTCCAGAGTCTTTTCCCAAAGATAGGGCTGGCCGTCTATACTATACATTAGCCGGAGCCATTCATGCGGACCAAGCTCGTTGCAGCGGCTCTCAATCCAAGTCATGAAATTGTCGGCTTCGTCTGTATAGCCAAGCCTGAAAAGGGCGTATAGAGTAAAGGAGGCATCTCGAATCCACGTGTATCGGTAGTCCCAGTTCCTTGCCCCGCCAATGGTTTCAGGCAAGCCGAAAGTCGGGGCAGCTACTATTGCTCCGGAAGGCTGGTAGGTCAGCAATTTCAGGACCAGGGCCGATCTGTTGACAATCTCTTGCCATCTGCCTTGAAACTTGGAGCGGGCAATCCAGTTACGCCAGAAAGAGATGGTCGATCTGCGTCTATTTTCTACATATTCTGGCAGGGAGGGCAGCTCTTCCTGGCCAGGTCTTGCTTCTTCCAGGACAAAATAAGCTGATTGACCGTTTTTCAAGGTAAATTCTGAAATGACCCTGTCATCCCTTACTTGAAGAGGAACTGAGGTCTTGAGTCTCAAGGCCGATATATTGGGATCTTCCGGAATAAACAGGGCTTCATTCTCCTTGTTCTCAATCCTGTGGAAGCAGCGCCCATAATCAAATGCCGGCTGACAGACCATACGGTATGTTATTTCGCCAACAACAGTTTTTGCTTCTCTAACCAGAATGTCCCTGCCTTCAATAGAGGCAATAGGCATGAAATCACATACTTCGCTAACTCCTTGTTCAAACAAAAATCGAGAAAGGAGTATATTGGTTCCCGGGAGATAGATCTGTTTTTGGCGAGGCTCTTTTTTGACCGGAGCCACACTGAAACATCCTCCATGATCATCATCTAATAAAGAAGCAAAGACTGTTGGTGAATCAAACCGAGGGAAACACATAAAATCAATGGAACCATTGACACCAACCAGGGCTACAGTATGTAAGTTTCCAATGATACCATAGCTTTCAATCGGTAAATATCCCATATAAGCATACCTTCTATAAAAAGAACATACTCTGTTTATAATAACCCCCATGCCTTGTCAGGCACAACGAAGCATGAAAAGACTTTATCCGGAAGCCAAGACAAGTCTGCTTGATTCTTTTTTTCTTCGGTCAACGGTCAACGGTTCACGGTCCACGTTCTTTCATGTTAACTGTTGAATTTTATCACTACGATGTACAATAGAAAGTGTCCTTGCAGTATTATCTTCTAAAGTTTTACTTGGCCTTCTCCGATGATTTCCTTTCTTCTGCAGCTTGCAGGATTCCC
>CAYUNZ010000155.1:0-6696 GCA_964446205.1 uncultured Desulfohalobiaceae bacterium
GGTCAACCTAAAGTACTAATATAGCAATATAGCTCTAAAAAATTTACAATACGCTAACAACAGCATAAAGTGCGGGGAAATAATATAATGTCATTTAGTTCATTTGTTTCTGATCCCTTATTAAATTTTACTTTTTTAGTTGTATCTATTGGTATTTTTACGAGATTGGTTCTATTTTGTTACTCAATGTATTTAAATTATAATAATAAAAAGCTATATGTAATATATTTGCTTCAATCATTAATTAAATTATTATTTCCCTTGCATAAGTCATACCATACAAAATATTTTACTTTTCCATTACAATTCATTTTTCATTTATGTTTAATTATTATTCCTATCTGGTATAGCGGCCACATTGTTTTATGGACCATTTCTCGTTTTGGCTGGTATTGGACTCCTTTACCAAACAAACTTATTGATTGGATGACCTTATTAGTTATATTTATTCTTATTTTTTTCATATTTAGAAGAACATTTATAACTTCATATCGTAAACAATCTAAATTATCCGATTATTTTTTTTTAATAATTGTTTTATTACCATTTTTAAGCGGTTATTTTCTTACTCATAATTATTTTACCAATATTTCTATCTTAAATTCATCCATGCAGTCCATTCATATATTTACTAGTGAAATATTTTTGATCGTTGTCCTTTTTTTGTTTTGGAAGCCATATATTAATGATAAATGTACTGGTTGTGCAGCGTGCACTTCAATATGCCCTACCGATGCAATGTTATATATAGATGATGAGCTTCAAAGAAAATTTTTATTTAACCATTATTTGTGTACAGGATGTGGTGCTTGTTTTGCTATATGCCCTGAAAAGGCAATTAAATTAAAACACTATCTAAGCGTTTCCAACTTTTTTAAATTTTATAAAAAGTCCAATATCCATAATTTATTGTTTATTAGATGCAACCTTTGCAATGAGAAATTTGCTACTAAAGAACAAATTATGAAGTTAAAAAAACATCTTAATGAAACTATACTATATCTGTGCCCAAAATGTAAAAAGATACTCCTAGTTAAAAAATTTGCCAATATTAATAACAAGTAACTATTATTTCGTAATTAATGTGTGTTTTTTAGTTAACTTAGTAATCATTAAGCCATTAGGAGGTAAAGATCATGAATAAGTATTTAGTTTTTGACCCAAGCAAATGTACTGGTTGTAGAACATGTGAGATGGTTTGTTCAATCTATAATTCAGGAGTGGGGAATTCAGCTAGTTCGAGAAGAACAGTCATCAAAATGGATCAATTAGTTGTTAATTTACCACTTTCATGTCAACAATGTTTTGATCCAATTTGCAAAAAAGTATGTCCGGCTAACGCCTTTGTCTATGATGAAAAAACAGGATGCTATAATATTGATCAAGATAAATGTATAGGTTGTAAGATATGCATGATTGCCTGTCCTTTTGGTGCTATTTCCATAGAACCGAATACCAACCAAATGATTAAGTGTGATTTGTGTGGAGGTGATCCGATTTGTGTTGAATTTTGCCCTAATAAGGCCATCGAGTATGTAACAGCTGATGTTTACGGTATAATGAGAAAGAAAAAATCTATGGAAGAAATGTCTAATTTGATGTCCAGCGTACTTTAAATTAAGGAGGTTTGTATAATGTATGGCAATACAGGTACCATTTTAAGGATTGATTTGAGTAGCAGTAATATTATAACTGAAAGTTCAGCACCTTATCTAAAAAAATATTTGGGTGGTCGATCATTAAATCATATACTTTTATTTCAAGATATTGACGTGGCCAAAGTTGGTCCTTTTGATCCGGAAAATGAAATCATATATAGTTCAGGAACATTAGGGGGGACCTGTTTCCCTTCTTCAGGCAGGATTCAAGCCAATTTTATCGCACCATTGCCTATTAGTGGATGGGGGGCATCCAATGCAGGCGGTGATGCCGGTCCAACGTTAAAATTTGCTGGATATGATGCTGTTGTCATCCGCGGCAAAGCCGAAAAACCCTCATATATCTATATTGAAGATGATACTGTTGAACTAAAATCAGCCGAAGACCTCTGGGGTAAAGGAATGGATGAAGTTACCGATATCCTGAACAATAGATATGTCGGATGTGAATACTTACTTATTGGTCCGGCTGGTGAGAATTTAGTAAATTATGCTTGTGTAAAAACAAAGTTGACCAATGCTTTAGGTAGAAATGGTCTTGGGGCTGTTATGGGTTCTAAGAACCTCAAAGGCATTGTCATCAAAGGGAGCAAAGGTGTTCAAATTTTCGATCCTAAGAAACTAATTGAGCTTTGTAAACAAGCCAAAAACGATATGACTAATCCTGATTTTGGTTTTGTTCATGGACTAACTTTTAAAGTTCACAATAAATATGGTTTACCAGGCTTTACCAGACTTATAGGTCAAACCGGTATGACCCCGAGAAAAAACTGGCAAGAATGTGGTATATGGGAAAATGATGTAGAACTCACTGAAGGATTGGTTAACAACTGGGGTATCGGTCGAACAGGGTGTATGACCTGCCCAATTGTAGGCAAAGGTGTCTACAGAGTAGAAGAACCTGAATATGCCTGCTTCGGGCATGGCCCAGAATACGAGACAACCACTGCACTTGGCCATAAATGTTTAGAACCCAGAGGTAAGGTTATTCTAAAGCTAAATACTATGTGTAATGATTGGGGCTTGGATACAGTTGAGATGGGCAATATGTTCTCAACCCTCATGGAATGGTATGAAAAAGGTATTATTGATGAAAATTTTACCGATGGAATACCAATGTATTGGGGTAATGGGGATGGCATGATTGAACTCCTTCCTAAGGTTTGCAAAAAAGAGGGTTGCGGGAAAAAGTTAGCTAAGGGTCCATATTGGTTAGGTAAAGAACTTGGTGAAGAAGCGTTAAAATCAGTTTATCATCAAAAGGGAGTATGCGCCACTGGTGTGGAAACCAGATCCACAACTGGTTCTATGCTACAATTTGCTTTATCTCCTCGAGGATCTCATCACTTGTCAGGGCTACCAACTGCAGAATGGGTTAATGTCCCAGAACTTGCTCAACATACAAGTGGTTACGTAGAGGCAGGTGAACTACAATCCTATCACCCCGAAGCAAAATCAGCCTTGGTAAGATTTTATGAAAACCTTTTTGAAATCCCAGATTCACTTGGTATTTGTAAGTTTCCCTGGGGCCATTTAGGTTATTGGCACGATTCACCTGAGGCCTTTGAAAAAATGCGCGATTATATCTGTGATGGTATTTATTATACTACTGGAATAAAATACAGTAAACAAGAATTAGAGGAGATTGGCGAAAGGGCATATCAAATAGAACGAGCAATTATTTGTCTAAGGGGCATAAGAAGAGAACACGATATGCCCAATTGGAAATGTCTCAATGAACCATGTCCTGGCGAACATCCAGTCGGACCCAATCCTTTGCCCCCTATAGATGAACAGAAGTATAGCAAATTACTTGATAAATATTATGAGATTCGAGGCTGGACCAAAAACGGCATCCCGAAGAAAGAAAGGCTAGAAGAGCTTGGATTAAATGAAGTAGCAACTTCATTAGAAAAGCATGGATTGTATAAGTAGTTAATCTCTTAAAGTTTTTGATAGATTTATAGGAAAGGGAGAGACAAGAGAGGAATATTATATATTTTTATTAATATAATTGAGCGATTCTTTACAAATCTACTTTGATTTATTGAATTGTTTATGTATACCTCTGCACCGTTTTTATTATTAAAGAATCGCTGGATTAAGAAAAAATCAGTAAACTTATAGCCAATAGAATCGGTTTTTATAAAGAAAAGCTTAAGTTTTTACAAAAAAAACAAAATTCTGCTATACCGGTTCTTGATGACTATGAACAAGAAATAGTCTTGCATATTGATTGCACCTCTGTGTTTATTATAGCTCAAAGTTGCATTAATAAACATCCTTGTTCCTCAAGATCAAATAATAAAATCAAAATCAGATAATACAAACTGAGTAGTGAAACGAAAGATTTTAAAGACAGTTCAATTGAGTTTTATCTAACACTAGTAAACAATCAGAATGCCTTTTTAGACCAAAAACTTTTACAAAAGGAGGAAATGGTATGTATAACTCAAAGCTGACCATAGTGGCACTCTCCATCTTGTTAATTTTTATGTTTTGTTCCCAAACTTCCTTCGCCTACAACCAAAACCCAAACCAAAATTGGGGCAACACCTGTGGTCTTGACGCTATTCTTCCACCACCAGGTCTGTACTTTAGCAATTATATTGTAAACTACTCATCCAATGATTTCAAAAATGGTGATGGGCATGATCTTAAACTCCCGGGAGGAGACGATCCTGACCTCGATGTTGTGGCTTACGCCCCACAGTTCATATATGTCCATGATAAAAAAATCTTAGACAACTATAGTATTGGATTCCAATTCTTTCCCACTGTTTTACAGTCCTATAATCTCGACTCAGATGTCTTGTCTGCTGATAGTAGTACTCTTGGCGACATGATTTTTGGTCCCTGGATTGGCCGAACAGAAAAACTGGGACAAGATTGGCTCTTTCACTGGGTTTTTGAATTCGACACCTACTTCCCAACGGGTCAATACGATGATGACGAAGATATAAACCCAGGAGCCAATTACTGGACCTTCGAACCATGGCTGGCTTTTAGCCTTCAGATGCCCTACGGTTTAACATTGGCCACCAGGCAACATTTTGCCTATAACACGGAGAATGACGATACTGACGTTCAAGCCGGAAGCCTATATCACTTCAACTATTCCCTCTGGAAATCACTTGACTCTTTAGTCCCAAAATTACAGATTGGGCTTGTTGGCTATTACGGCGATCAACTTGAAGACGATGAATTGGACGGTCATGACATGGATGACTCAGAAGAAGAGGTCTTTGCCATAGGACCTGGTATTAGTTGGACGGCCCCGACAGGAACTGTCCTTCGGCTCAAAGCCTATTTTGAAAACGAGGTCGAAAACAGGCCTGAGGGGAACAGAGTTGTTCTAAGAATTATCCAGAAATTATTCTAAATTCTAAGAATTATCCAAAAAGAGTGGGAAACTAAAAACATCTTCAAAATCAAGTATGGCCTAAAGCAATGATGCTGAAAACCTGAATAATATCTCTTGCAGGGGTGGGTTAAAAGCGGTCTGTATTTTTATACCGACCGCTTTGCCCTTTTTGGTCACTATTTTAATTTTTTAACCCAAGATCCGCAATTGACAATCCGAATTAATAGCCTCGTTGACTCTATCGTTAACAGACATCGAACAAGCTAAAGAGTATAAGGATTATTATGAACATAGGTTCCTATACATTCGAAGACTTTCAGGAAATGGCCAAAAAATTTCATGGATATCCTGCACCAGGATTAATGGTCGGTGGATATATGGTGGAAACAGCCAAATCAAAGATCCCCTCCGGGACTTTGTTTGAAGCAGTGGTTGAAACCAGGAAATGTTTACCTGATGCTGTTCAATTACTAACACCTTGTAGTACCGGCAATAACTGGATGAAGGTCATCAACTTGGGAAAATACGCATTATCCTTATACGACAAATATACAGGGCTGGGATGGCGGGTTTACATTGATTTAGAAAAGCTCAAGGACTGGCCAGAATTGAATTCCTGGTTTTTGAAGCTTAAAGAGAAAGATGAACAAAACACAGAAAAATTGTTTGCTGAAATTGAAGAAGCAGGCAATATCTACCTTGGACTGGATCAGGTTACCCTTACAGAACAATTTTTCAAAAAGCGGGAAATGGGCAAGCTCAATATTTGTCCTATCTGTCGAGAGGCATATCCAAAAAAAGACGGGCCAATCTGTCGCGGGTGCCAGGGAGAAGTCCCATATTTATACGACAAAAAATGTATACCTGGATTAAATCCCGAACCAAAGATTGTTTCCATCCCATCTGATCAGGCCGAAGGCCAAAAAATCCTCCATGATATGACCAGAATAATACCCAATGAAAGCAAGGGGGCACAATTTCTGGCTGGTCAAACCATCTCATCTGAGGATCTATCTCAGTTAAAACAGATGGGGCGTAAAAGGGTCTATATAGAAACAGATAATCTATCACAAGAGGAATGGATACATGAAAACAAGGCTGCACTTGCTTTTGCTGAACGAATGGCCGGATCAAGGGTTGCTTTTAATGAGCCACCTTTGGAGGGTAAAGTAAATTTTATCGCTAAGGAGGAAGGGCTACTGATCGTTGACAAGGAGAAGTTGGTGAATTTTAATCTGGTGCCTGATGTAATGTGTGCTAGCCGACATTCTGATCTAGTTGTCGAAAAAGGCAAACCATTCGCCGGTTGCAGGGCGATACCTCTTTATATATCAAGAGATAGCTTTAGCAGAGCTCTTTCTTGCCTTGATACTAACCCCCTTTTTAAGGTACTACCCATACCTCACAAAAAAATAGGTGTCCTTATTACCGGAACAGAGGTGTCTCAAGGCCTAATAGAAGATAAATTCTTGCCGGTAATTAAAAGCAAGGTAGAATATTTTAACTGTAATATAATATATTCAGAAACAGTGCCTGATGATCGTTCAGTGATTGCCAGAACCATAAAAAAAATGCTTCGGAACAATGTTGATTTAATTATCACCACCGCCGGTTTATCTGTAGATCCGGACGATGTAACACGATTAGGTTTATTAGACGCCGGTTTAGAAGATT
>CAYUNZ010000156.1:0-4421 GCA_964446205.1 uncultured Desulfohalobiaceae bacterium
TAATAGTGTTATCAAAGAGACGTTTCTTTTGGCTCCTTGTCTGACAAAATAAAAAGATCAAGCTCTTTTGTTTAGTTATATTATTTGTATACAACATGAATAATGCTATAATAAATAGAGCATTGGCAGCTTACAATCCCAATTTTTCTCAAACAACTATTAAAGGTAGTAGTGCGTCTTCCTCTAATCAAACCATTCCCCAAAATTCAACTCCAGTAAACAATAATTCCTCTAAAGCCTCTAAAGAATCAAATCCTCCTGCAAAGACACAAAATCCCAATCAAGCTTCTGTTTCAAGTACGCTCCCTCCTCAGACAAGAGATGTGGTCGGAAAATCACAGTCTGAATTGAATCTTTTGCAAAAACTGCAACAAAGAGAGATGGAGGTCCGGGCTCATGAACAGGCACATATAAGTGCCGGTGGGAGATATATAAAGGGTGGGGCTGATTACACCTATAAGATGGGTCCGGATGGTAGACTATATGCGGTTGGAGGTGAGGTCTCCATAGACACGAACCCAGTACCTAATGACCCAGAAGCTACTATAGAAAAGGCGGAAACCATCCGTCAGGCGGCCCTGGCACCAAAGGAACCATCTTCTAGTGATCTTCAGGTGGCGGCCAAAGCATCTAGGATGGAGTCTGAAGCCAGAGCCAAATTGAATAATGAAGAAAATAATGTTGCTATTGGACAAAGAAATGATCAACCTGGAGATTTAGTATCAAATAAGTTGATTAAGGAGAAGGATGAAGCCTCAGGTCCTTTTCCTGTTCAGGGAGATTCTGACAGAGTTGTAATATTTGAGGCGATCCGGCAAGGCAATACCTTACAGACCTCTTATGCCAAACAGGCAGCTATGCATTATTCTTCCTGTGAGAAGATTGGTTCCCAATCAAGGGGACATCAGTCTGTGGATATCATGGTCTGAGTGGATGTACAACAACTCCCTATCGTAATTCTTGTCATTTCCAAATGTAAAATAATTGATAAGATCTAATTGTCTATGAAAAAACAGTTTGTCATTTTATTTTTGTTAATAATATTCTTTCCTTGCATGTTGTTTGCTCAAGCCAACAAGACTGCTGGTCAATGTAGTCTATATGTTACCTCACAACCAAAAGGGGCAACTATTTTTCTGGGCAATGATAAGCAAGGGAAGACTCCTCTGTATTTAGAGAGTCTACCTTATGGGCAAGTGACCTTGTATGCCTGTCTAGAGGGGTATACTACAGAAAAGCAAGTTGTTGAATGTCGAGCCAGAAGAGGACAAAAAATTCATTTCCTTTTGAATAAACTTGGCAAATATGGTCGTCTTTATGTCCAAACAACTCCGGAAGAGGCTAGAATCCGTATAATGAACATACTCATGGGATTTCATAATGGTCTGCGCCTCAGTCCTGGAGAATATAGGGTTCAAGTCTCGCATCCAGATTACGATACTGTTGAAAGATGGGCCGAAGTCAGGGCCAATCAAAATTCGACATTAGACATTGAGCTTACAAAGGATGTTGGCAGGCTTTATGTCCATCCGACACCTAAAGATGCCAAAGTAAGGATTATGAACATTATGCCTCCTTATCGGCCTGGTATTGAGTTAAAGCCGGATAATTACAGGATAAACGTCTCCAAGAGGGGCTATAAGACCAAAGAGCAGTGGGTCAGTATCTCTAAAGGTGATGAAAAGCATGTCAGTATAGACTTAAGAAAGGATGAAGCTGAACAAGGCAAGGATGGAAGAGGCAGTCTGTTAGTTCATCCGTATCCTGAAGATGCCAAGGTCCGGATTATGAATATTATTCCACCATATAAACCAGGAATAAGGTTAGATCCGGGCAAGTATCGGGTCAATGTATCCAAAAAGGGTTATCGGACAAAAGAAGTGAGTATTTTGCTTGATTCAGGACAAGAGAAAGAACTGGAGATCAGGTTACAAAGAGAAGAAAGACAAGAAATAATTGTTCCCAAAAAGAAAAGAAAAGAGCAAAAGGGCTGTCTTTATGTTAAAACTGATCCTGAGGATGCCAGTATAGAAATTTTGAATATCAAAAAATCATTTGAAAATGGCATGGAATTAGGTGAAGGCAGGTATAAGATCTCTGTGGATAAAAAGGGATATATTAAACAGCAAAGATGGATTCATATCTCCAGCAACAGTACAGAAGAAGTATTGGTCAAACTTGAAAAGCAGAGACAAAAGATCAAGACCTGGACAGAAGATTTTACCAATATGGAGTTTGTCTATATACCGGGGGGTTATTTCCTTATGGGCTGTGGTAGTTGGGTCAGTAACTGTAATAGTGATGAAATGCCGGCGCACAAGGTATATGTTGATGGTTTTTGGCTTGGCAGATATGAGGTAACTCAGAAGCAATGGGATAAGCTAATGGGGGACAATCCATCGTATTTCAAAAAAGGCGGTAGTTATCCTGTAGAGCAAGTGTCCTGGGACATGGCTCAGTCTTTTATAGATAAACTGAATGATAAATATAATGGTCAAATAGGGTTTCGATTACCAACGGAAGAGGAATGGGAATATGCTGCTCGGAGTGGAGGTAAGCGTGAGCTATATGCTGGGGGTGGTATACCGGAGGAATTTGCCTGGTATAAAGAAAATAGCAATGCTACTACCCATTCAGTAGGTAACAGAGCCCCTAATGGTCTGGGTCTATATGATATGAGCGGTAATGTTTGGGAGTGGTGTCAGGATATATACTCAAAGACAGATTACTCCCAAAGTCCTGACAAAGGTTTGGGCCAAAAAAAAGATAATAAACCTGAAATTATCGAACGGGTAAGAAGAGGGGGTAGCTGGGCTTTTGGCAAGAACAAGATTAGAACAACCTACCGGGGAAAATATCCTCAGGGGCTTGGATTGTTGAGCCTTGGCTTTCGAGTTGTACGTGAGGATGTAGATCGATAAGCAATCAATTCTTCGGTCCACCTTCTTCGGTAAACGGTCCACGCACAACGGTTAACGGTTAACGGTTCACGGTTCACATTCTTCCTTTAACCATCCTGTCCTTTGGACTCTGATTCTCGTTTTTTTTCTTATTTCTTCGGTCCACGGTCAACGGTCCACGGTCCACGTTCTTCACATATCTCTTGATACCACTTATAGACTGAGCCAATCCCTTCTTCCAGACCGATTTTTGCCCGCCAGCCGAGATGGTCTAGTTTGCTGTTATCCAAAAGCTTTTGAGGGGTACCATCAGGCTTATTGGTATCAAATACGACCTGGCCCTCGAAACCAACAATTTTTTGGACTAATCCGGCCAACTCACTGATGGCAATATCTTTGCCTACCCCAATATTGGTCAACTTGGTTTCCCCAGTCTTAAACATGAGAAAGCTACAGGCCTCAGCCAGATCATCCACGTGTAGGAATTCCCGTCTTGGCTTACCTGTACCCCAAAGCCTGACATAAGGTGGTTTGGTCGTCATTGTCTCATTTTTTGAATCTTTCACAGGGCTTCCAAGACCAAGGTCAAAACGAAGGTCATTCGGAATGGGACCGAACAAAGACTCATCGCGATCAATCGCCTTGTATTTACCCTGGCTGGCCAGTTTGGCCAGATGAAACTTGCGGATTAAGGCTGGGAGGACATGAGAATTCTCCAGATCGAAGTTGTCATTATTGCCATAAAGGTTGGTTGGCATGACAGGGAGATAAGAGGTCCCATACTGTTTGTTATAGCCTTGGCACATTTCTATCCCGGCTATTTTGGCCACAGCATAGGCTGAGTTTGTTGGCTCCAGAGGTCCGGTCATTAGCTGATCTTCTTGCATTGGCTGTTGGGCATGTTTGGGATAAATACAGGATGAACCCAGGAAAAGGAGACGTTGTACACCTTGGAGAAAGGCCTGATGAATGATATTGTTCTGTATCATGAGGTTTTGATAGATAAACTCGCCTGGATAGGTGTCATTGGCTAAGATCCCGCCGACCTTAGCCGCAGCCAGAAAAACCATATCCGGTTTATTGGCATTGAAAAAGTCACTGACCTCGTCTTGATTGGTCAAGTCTGTCTGATTCCAATAAATTGATTTGTCCTTGGGACGTCGTCTGTGATAATTGGATACAATGTTAGTATAACCTTTGGTTTTCAGGTTTTTGATAATTGCATTGCCAACCAGACCTGTGCCACCGGCTACAAATATTTTTAATGACATATAACTAGCTCAATAGAAATTATTATTTTTTGATAATCCATATTTTCTTTGGTCAACGGTTCACGGACTCAACGTTGACCGTTGACCGTTTACCGTTGACCGAAAAAAGAAAAAACAAAAATTCCAGTTGATCTTATTCTTCGGTTCACGGTTCACGGACTCAACGTGGACCGTGAACCGTTTACCGTTGACCGAAAAAAAGAAAAAACAAAAATTCCAGTTGATCTTATTCTTCGGTTCACGGTTCACG
>CAYUNZ010000156.1:4521-6674 GCA_964446205.1 uncultured Desulfohalobiaceae bacterium
AAAAAAGAAAAAACAAAAATTCCAGTTGATCTTATTCTTCGGTTCACGGTTCACGGTCCACGGTCCACGTTCTTATTCCTGATGGTTATAGATTTTGAACCCGACTCTTTGGCAAAGATTGTCCCTCTCTGCTTCCTTGAGGTCTTCTCGGATCATCATGGATACTAATTCATCAAAGCCAACTTTAGGTTCCCAGCCAAGGTCTTGCTTTGCTTTTGAGGCATCACCCTGCAAAAAATCAACTTCAGTTGGTCGGAAATATTTGGGGTCAATTTTGACCACGGTTTTGCCGGTAGCAGATACTTTACCTATTTCATCTATTCCTTGTCCTTCCCAAACAATATCGACCCCTATCTCAGCAAAAGCTTTTTCTACAAGTTCCCGTACCGAGTGACTCTCTCCGGTAGCAATAACATAATCTTTTGGGGACTCTTGTTGGAGCATAAGCCACATGGCTCGGACATAATCTTCAGCAAAACCCCAGTCTCGACTAACATCAAGATTGCCTAAATAGAGTATGTCCTGCAAACCGAGCTTGAATCTGGATACTGCTCTGGTTATCTTCCGAGTGACAAATGTCTCTCCCCTGATTGGGGACTCGTGGTTGAAGAGGATCCCGTTGCAGGCAAACATGCTATAGGCTTCCCTATAATTTACAGTTATCCAGTAGCCATAGACTTTAGCAGCCCCATAAGGGCTGCGCGGGTAAAAGGGAGTATTTTCGGTTTGTGGACTTTCTTGTACTAGGCCGTACATTTCGCTGGTAGAGGCCTGATAGAATCGGGTCTTATTCTCCAGACCCAAAATCCTTAGGGCTTCCAAGAGCCTGAGTGTCCCAAGAGCGTCTGAGTTAGCTGTATATTCGGCTGATTCAAAAGAGACCTTGACATGGCTTTGAGCGGCCAGATTATAAATTTCATCCGGCTGGATCTCTTGTATTATCCTTATTAGATTGGTAGAGTCGGTTAAGTCACCATAGTGCATGAAAAAATGGATATCTTGTTCATGCGGGTCCTTGTAAAGATGGTCTATTCGTGCAGAGTTGAAAGAAGAGGCCCGTCTTTTTATCCCATGGACCTCGTATCCTTTTCCCAAAAGAAATTCGGCCAGATAGGCCCCATCTTGTCCGGTAACACCTGTAATCAAAGCTTTTTTCATCTGTTATTTCCTTAAATATATTGGACAATCCATTTTTGTTTAATTCAAAGAATAATTAATACCCTATTGACCTGTCTCGAGTCAATTCTATTTGCTGCAAAAGATATGGAATCCAATATAATGCATGTTAAAGATTTTGTGGTTTAGTGACGATAATTATCTTATATAATATCGACCGAAATTTGACCTTATTTAAGCTTTTTAATCTCGATAGTTTTTGGTTTGCCAGGGAGGGCATATGCTAGTCTTAACCAGGAAGGTTGGAGAGGGTATTGTTATTGATAATGACATTTATGTTGTCATTTTAGAGGATAAGGAAGGACGAGTTCGAATTGGAGTCGAAGCTCCAAAAGATAAGAAAATCTATCGACGCGAGGTATATGATAGAATATGTATAGAGAACTCAGAAGCCAGTCAATGGAACATGGCCGATTTGAATGTGTTGAGACAAGTCTTGGACAACCGAAAGGATCAAAAATGAAAACAATTCAAACCAGATTTGGAGAAATAAGCTATGATCCTGAGAAAACGATTTATTTCCCAAATGGTCTTATCGGTTTTGAATCTTTGAGATATTATGTTGTCTTGCCGAATGAGAAAGATGAGTTTATATGGTGTATTCAAAGTACTGAAGACCCTCTGGTAGCTTTTTTGTTGGTTGATCCACAAATGTTTTTCCCTGATTATCTCATAAAACCAGAGAGTAATGAATATCAGGTTTTGGGTATCGAGCAAGATGATCCTTGTTTTGTTTTAACTACTATTACCATTCATCAAGATAAACAAATCAGTCTAAATCTTGTGGCTCCTATTCTTTATACACCAAAAACTGACAGGGGTTATCAGATCATCTTGGAAGGGACTTCTTACAGCTCACGTACTCTTATACAGAGTTGATTTTAAATAGACAAATTATATCTACCATTTTTTTTGCATCACCCTTTCTGGCTTGTAGTCCTTGGATGTGAAGCGAAATTCTAGCTCTGTATTTTTAG
>CAYUNZ010000157.1:0-5063 GCA_964446205.1 uncultured Desulfohalobiaceae bacterium
ACTTTGTATGTGTTTGAGGAGCTGGTTGAAACCCTGGTCAAAGATCTGTTCGTTGCTTTTGTTTCCGGTTCTGGAAGACCTTAAGATGGCCGAGGGGTGAATCAGGGGCAAGACATTCTCCTTAAAGAGTTGACCTGAGACCTTGGTAATCGAACCTTGGATGTGACAAACTTTCATGGCCTTGGCCCCTAAGGGGACATAGATTCTGGCCGGAAATCTGGAGACAATTCCTCTTATCAATGGCAGGCAATGTTGGATAACCAGATCAGGATCAGGGATTTGAGATTCGTTTTGGGTATGGCAGAGTATAAAATTGGTCATCAGCCAGGATGTATCGGATGGGAGCTTCTGGAGCCTTTTCCTTAGTTCTTGACCTGCCGGGCCTACAAAAGGTTTATCTTGTTCCACTTCAATTCTGCCAGGATTTATTCCCAAAAAGGCTACATCCACTGGCCCTAATCCATGTCGATTTGTGTCCAGAATGACGGATGGGGCGCCAAAAAGAGGACATGTTTTACACTGCGGTCTGTCTTTGATGGTCTTTTTGACCAAAGATATGAAGTCCTGAATTTCAGACATAGCAAAACCTTATTGTTGCCCACCAATCACACGGATTTACATGAAAAACGCACAACATTTGGGTCTTAACCTACATGCCCTGGCGGGTATAACGAAGCATACAAAAGATGTTGATAGATTAGCAAACATTCTTTTAACAAAGGAGAATCCTATGGAGAAAAAGAGTGAGTATATCGAAAAATTAAAGCATAAGCTAGAAGAGTGGAATGCTGAGATTGATGTCTTGGAATCCAAGCTCAAGCAGGTTCAAACCGATAAAAAATGGAGATATACGGATAAAATCCAAAATCTTAAAGAAAAAAGAGATGATATGCAACAAAAATTGTCTGAGCTCTATAAGACAAGCGATGAGGCTTGGGGAGAGTTCAAGACTGGTATGGATCAGGCCTGGGAATCCTTGCGTGAGGCTTTTAAGAATGCCAGGGCCCATTTCAATAAAGACTAGAATTATCTGATTTGATGAGTTATGGTATCTTCAAATCCAAGGTCCTGGACTTTGTCCTTCAAAGGCGAGACAGGCTGACTCCCAGGGATATACAAAAGGGGTTGTCCGATTTTATTGGCAGAAGGGAAGTAAATACTGCTTTAAAAGAGCTTATAGCTGAAGAAAGATTGTCTTATACTTATGAATTTGGGCATACATTTGTCGAACCGTCACTAAATACAACTATCCAGCTAACTGATAGGATTGTGCTTATCCCTCCAGGTAGAAGTTTTGAGCCTGGATCGGATAAGGTCTTTATTACCTTACGTCCAGGTATATCTTTTGGCAATGGTCAACACCCGACCTCTGTTCTTGTCCTTCAAGGTATGGAGAGGGTATTTTCCGGCAAAATGACTGATTTTATTCCTGAAGATATCCTTGATATCGGAACTGGTTCCGGTATTCTGGCTTTGGCCAGCATCAAGCTTGGCGGAAAAATGGCCTTTGGTATTGACAATGATCCCAATGCAGTCTTTGAAGCAAATGAGAATGTAGCTTTGAATAGTTTGGAGAATCAAGTAAGGATCTCAAAGACCTCCCTTGAATCGGTTCAAGGTAAATTTGAGCTTATCCTGGCCAATCTCAGAGCCCCGACTTTAAAGGATATCAGCTGGGGACTAACAAAATATAGCCGGGATAGATCAGTCTTTATCATGTCCGGCTTTTATCCTGAAGAGACTCAGGGCTTGCTGGAACGGTATAAAAAAACGGGGTGGTCTTGTCATTATAGAGCAAGACAAGGTAATTGGGAGATGGTAATCTTGTTATCAATGAGCAATAAGCAGGTATAGGTTGTGAACTGGTAAGTCGAAAAAGCCCGCAAAAGCGGGCTTTTTCGATTAAGCAAGTTGAGTTGAGAGTTTTTCTTTGATGCTTTGGATATCTCCCTCTCCGTCGAGTTCAATATAATTTGTTTTGCCTTTTTGAGCTAGATCCTTAAAGAAGTAGGCTGCAGCCAAGGTTCCGCTATTTGTATCGTAGTAAATATTATGCCGTTTATCAATTGCCTCTTCATCTTGATCATCTGATCTGGTTTTGAGTTCACCTCCACAGACTCGACATTTGTCACCATCAGGTTTAATGGCATCTATATAGACATTGTTGGGATGGTTGGGGTCATTGACACACAATCTCCGTCCCATGATCCTGTTTTTGGCTACTTGTCTGTCCAGGACGATCTCAATAACATAGTCTAGTTCCATACCTGCTTTTTGTAGTTCGTCCCAGAGTTTCTTGGCTTGTTCAATGTTTCTGGGGAAGCCATCCAGGAGCCATCCGTTTTGTCCTTGATTTTTCAAGGTTTCCAAGACCATTGGAATGGTTATTTCGTCAGGTACAAGCTCGCCCTGGTCGATATACTCTTTGGCCTTCTTGCCTAATTCAGTGCCTTGACCGATATGATCTCTGAAAATTGCACCTGATTCTATGTGGGCAATATTGTATTTCTGTTTGACTAGTGAGCCTTGGGTTCCTTTACCACTTCCATTTGGACCAAAAATGAGTATGTTCATATTCTCCTCCTTAAGAAAATTTTCACAAAGTCATAGACCTGAAAGTAAAAACTGTCAATGTTATTGTTGACCGTCAACCGTCAACATCCTTTCCCTGTCAATTATGTCTATTATCTTTTGGGCTCGTGCTTGTGGTGAATCAGCGCTACATATGTCTGAGACTATGGCTAGGCCGTTTGCTCCAGCTCTTATAACATCTGCTGCATTATCAGCTGTAATCCCTCCGATGGCCACGACCGGATGGATGGACTGGTCGGAAATGGCCTTAAAACCGTGGGCTAATAGAGGTTTTTTGGCATCTTTTTTGGTCTTTGTTGGATATATGGGTCCAACACCAATATAATCGACCTGGAGCTTGTTGGCTTCCCTGACCTGATCCAGGGTGTTTACAGAAAGCCCTATGGCCATGCTTGGACCGACCAGTTTTCTGACATCTTCAACCGGCATATCCTCTTGGCCAATATGGATACCGTCTGCCCCTATAGCTAAGGCTACGTCGACTCTGTCGTTAATAATCAAGGGGATTTGTTTTTTTGTTAGCAACGACTTGGTTTGTCTAGCAATTTCCAAAAACTGACGACAATGGATGTCCTTTTCTCTGATCTGGACTATGGTTACGCCGCCTGCTACTGCCTGTTCAATGACTTCAAGGACATGGCGGCCTTGACACAGGGATCTGTCGGTTACAAGATAGAGTCTATAGTCCAAAGTCTGCATATGAAAAGACAATCTTAGTTTGATTTTAGAAAAGGATATTTTGACCATCAAAGGCACATTTGCAATTACATCTTGATATCACATTGTCAATAAGAAAATAAGGCACAACCAAGCATGAAAGAAGATGTGAACCGAGAACCGTAGTCAACGGTCCTAAAGTCTTTAAATGTCGTTACGGAGGCAATAATGTATTATGAAGGTCCTATCTATCGTCCTCCCAGTGAAGCAGACAGTCTTTTGATCCAGGCGACCATTGGTTGTCCCCATAATAAATGCACCTTTTGCATGACCTATAAGAAGGGTCCAAAATATAGGGAGAGAAGTGTTGAAGATATAGTTGAAGACATGGAATCGGCTAGGGATATTTGCGGGCAAGGTATTAGAACCATCTTTTTCCCTGCAGGCAATACCATAGCTATGCAGACCAAGAATCTGGCAGCTATCTGCAGTCAGGCCTATAACATCTTTCCATCTTTAAAACGAATCACAATTTATGGCTCCTCCCAATATATTCTAGCCAAAGGGATCAATGATCTCCAGACCCTGAAAGATGCCGGTTTGACCCGGATACATGTGGGGCTAGAAAGTGGTGATGACCAAGTCCTGCAGCGAATCAAGAAAGGAAGTACTGCCAAAGAACAGATTGAAGCCGGTCAGATGTTAAAACAAGTCGGAATTGAGTTGAATCTTTATGTTATGCTAGGGATTGGTGGCAGGGAGAGGTCCCGCGAGCATGCTCTGGGCTCTGCAACTGCTGTCAATGTCATTGTGCCTGATTATGTCCGTTTTAGGACCTTTGTTCCCAAGATCAACACACTACTATTGCATCAGATTGAAAAAGGGCAGTTCGGGATTATGACAGCCCATGAAGTACTTCGTGAAACCAGATTATTCCTGGAGAATATTCAAGTAGATGTCCCTTTGAGAAGTGACCATTACACCAATTATATCCAATTAAACGGCAATATTTTACAGGAAAAGAACAATTTTCTGGAACGGATTGATCAGGCCCTTCAAGCAGATGAATCCAGCTTTCGTCCCATTTTTGTCGGTACTCAATGATTATATCAAGCTTTTTTCCAGATCATGGCTGCCTGACGTCCGGAATCTGTATTACGTCGATAGGAATAGAAAAGCTCTGGTAAGGAAAAGGTGCACAAGTCGATACTAAATAGGTGCTCTGGTAATAGACCGGCGGTTAAGAGCTGGTCCTTTGTCAGACGCCATAAATTTACAGTACTATTGTCATTTTTGTAAGGCAGGAATTCTTTAGGCCATTCTGTGGCAAAATTGATAAATTCACTCTTGGCCGGTCCCAGGCTTGGTCCTCGTACAGCCAAAATTTCGCTCGGGGGATGTTGGTATTGGTCACAGAATTGTTTGACCCATTTTAATAATGTCTTGTCGCGATTACCACGCCATCCAATGTGCAGAGCAGCAATAGCACTTCCGGAATAATGAGCCAGAAGAACAGGTTGGCAGTCAGCGGTTTTGATCATCAAACCCTGATCATCAAGATTGGTCATTAAGGCGTCCCCTTCAGGTAACGTAGTTGAACCTTTATTAGATGAGGAGATGAGCACCATCTTGTCCCCATGGATCTGTTTCAACTCCTGGTAGGTGGACAGACCGGTTAATGATTGAAGTTTATCTCGGGTGGACTGTACATCTGAATTAAGGTCACCGACATCAAAAGAGATATTGGCTGAAAAGTAACGGCCTTTGGAATAGCCCCCCTGGCGGGTGGTAAAGAGACAGGAAACCGTTTCCAG
>CAYUNZ010000157.1:5163-6605 GCA_964446205.1 uncultured Desulfohalobiaceae bacterium
CCCTTTTTGATGGTCTCCCAATCCATGATTGAGTCGACTATTTTCGCCCCATGTTCTATTTTGACATAGTCACGCAACTTGATGCTTTCCAGGATAGACTCCATCTTTTTGGCTATGGTATAAGTATCTTCCCGGACAACGATAATAGGTACTTCCAATACTTCAGACCGGGTTAGGATTATATCGTTGGGATAGAGGTTGCCAGTCAGGATCAAACATGGGCATTGTCCCTCAATAGCTACCAGCTGCAGATCTGATCGGTCACCACCAACTATGATGGCTGAGTTTTTACGTTTTTTGAAATGGGTCATGAAGTTTTCCACTTGCATGGTCCCGATTAAGAAGTTCTCGACAATCTTTTCTGCCTTATTGGGTACAGTAATGATTTTGCCGCCCAATCTGTTGGCCAGCTCACTAATCTTGATGGCATTAAGGATAGGGTCTTCGGGGATAGTACCAAGGATATTGACTTGCCTGCGTTCCATAAGTGGTTTCAGGAGCTCATCAACTAAAGATATGTGGGATTCTGGCACACAATTGAAGACCACACCGAGCAGATCATCTTCTAGGTGTTCTTGAGCCCCGAGTATGTAATCATAGTTAAATTCCTTAAAGAAGCGATCGATAAGGATAACCTTTGAGCCCAAGGCTTTAGATACATCCAGGCCGGCGATGTTGCAGTATTTTCCGGTATGCAAATAGCTTCCTGATCCGCAGACAAGAACAATATCCTTATCTTTTTCCAATTCCTGGTAAGCATTAACAATCTTAGTCATTAAATCGGGACAACCCTCGGAGAAGATTTGCATATGTAGGTCATGGGTGACCAAGACAGGTGTAACCAGATCAAGATCTTCTGTAAGGCCTAAGATATCCTGGACAAAGAAGGCGTCCTCATCACCCATCTTGTTTTCTTGTTCACTTGGTAGGGTACCAACTGGTTTCATATAACCGACTTTATAGCCTTCTTTTTGGAATCTCAGACCGATTCCCATAGCCAAAAGATTTTTCCCGGAAAACCCTGAACTTGCTCCAATGTATAATCCTGGCATAGAGTCCCCCTTTTTTAATCATGTTAACCGAAGAATGTTGACCGTTGACCGTTTACCGTGAACCGAAGAAATAAGAATAAAGAGATAACATGAAAAGAATTTGCTTATCGTATTGAAATATTAAAATAAAAAATAGAACAACCACCCCTTAATCCCCTCCTTTGAAAGGAGGGGAATTTAAGAGGAACAATCTTTATAAGTTCCCCTCCTTTTTAAGGAGGGGTCAGGGGTGGTTATAAAATTCTTTAATTGTTCGTTGTGGGCCGGTTGCATGGCCCATGGACGTTAACACGAAGAGAATGTTGACCGTTGACCGTTTACCGTGAACCGAAGAACGTTGACCGTTTACCGAAAGAAAAAAGAGTGAAGAATGTTGACCGTGAACCGCAA
>CAYUNZ010000158.1:0-6549 GCA_964446205.1 uncultured Desulfohalobiaceae bacterium
CCCCAAGCCGGTTTAAGAAGACCGGTTTGGGGATTTTTTTATTCCCAACCAAGGAGGCAACTCAAATGCCCAAGATCTTGAGATCTCACATCAGGATTTTGATCGACGTTTTCCCTGATTGCTTCAGACTCTACTGGCGGCCTATGTTATACATCTTCAGGACGAACAAGAAGGTGCTGAAACGTTGAATTTGGGAATATCCAAGGGTGATTTGTCTAAAGTACTTGGCACAACTCAGAAAAGTTTGTCCAGGGTATTTAAGCGAATGAATGATGCAGGTATAATTGCTCTTGACAAGAGAAGGATTATAGTATTGGAGGATGGCCAACCAGAAGATCTGGCCGAAGGAAATACTAGCCTTCGCAGTGACTGGGCCTTATAAGAAAACCTCAAAAACTAATTGAAAACCGTCTGCAGAAACCAGAATACTGCTACTTTGGTTACACCTTCTTGGTTCGATAATTATAGCTTTATTGTATTACTCATAGGGGCCCTTGTAAAATTTTCTGCCACTGATAAACATTGATATCCTGTTACATTTAAAGGAGTTACTTACCTCTTGATCCAGACCATATTTTTCAACCGGCAATCTCACTGTCAGAGGGTCCTCTGATATATTGATTGATTTAAGCTCCCCGTTTTCAATTATAAAACTGCTTCCATATGAAGCATAAGGTTCAACTATTTTGCCGCCCTTTAACCATTTGTATCTACTAACTGTAATCTCGACCAGTTTGCCTTTCAGTCTCCATCTACCATGATATTCGAATAGTCTATTTGAACCATCCATTTGGTTACTACTCCACTTGAAAGTCCCATCCTTGTTAAAGAAATATCTCTCCATATAGCCGGATCCTACTGTCGGGGATGGGTGCCAGATTCCCAGGACATTTTTTCGCTCTATGCCTTCAATAGGGTTATTTTTGTATTTTTTTTCAAAATAAAGAATTAAATTGATATTGTATCTGTCTATTTCAGTTAAAAGATTTTTATCAAAGGAATTTGATGGATTATACCAGGGAAATTGGCTAAAATATTCAAAAAGCTTGGGGCGCTTAAACTTATATCCATATCTAGCAAAAATCGTATTTCGCGCAATACGAAGTTGGGATGCATTCAATTGACCGATCTGATAATCCTTCAAAGCGTATTTTAGAAGAGAAATATCCCCCTGCAGAATTAAAAATGCGTTATTGAACCTGTCTTTCTCTAATGAGTTCAAGCGATACCTTTTCATTGCCTGTTCTGAGAAATCAGCATAAGAATTAGAGGCCAAAACAAGGGCAATGATTAAAAAAAACAATAAAGTAAATCGGTTCATTATTTTAACCTGACCTTAGATTAAAAAGGTCCTATATCTATTTGTGGCTAATGTTAAAAAAAAGGGTTGTAAAAGACTTACAACCCCTTTTATTTACTGATCGGGATGGCGCGATTCGAACGCGCGGCCTCAGCGTCCCGAACGCTGCGCTCTAACCAAACTGAGCCACATCCCGTTTTAGAATTTTTTATATAGCTTATTTTTAGAGATAATGCAAGCTTGAATTAATCTAGCACTACTTGTAAGATTTATTTCGAGTTTAAACAATAGGAATGATTAAAAGGGCAAAACTTTGATTCAAGCATACCTATAGACCCTGTCTGTAAATTTATTGATGGAATAAAGGAATATGAAGATCCGAAAAAAACTATCTTTGCTCTTTGTTGCCGGGGCCTTACTGCCATTGCTGATAGTCACATATTTTCACCACACATCAATGCGTAAGCTAGGTAGTGAGATCGGGAGGAGTTCTCAGGAAAAGTTGACCTTACTCACTCAGGAGTTTTTGCGAAAGATAGTTAAAGATTATGGACGAATACTGCAGCGGGATAAAAGTTCTTTGGAAATAGCCTTGCGGATTCAGGCAAGGGAAATAGAAAAGGATTTAGCTAAAGATTCCAAACCATTTTCTGAACAGGACATGAAATTTCCTGATCAGGTTGACTCTGACAAAAGGCCCTCCGGGGATACCTTGTCTTACAAACATCTGTCCTCAAAAGATAGTAGTAGGCAACCTATATGGGTCAGTTACAATCACCCGGGCATATACTACCCTCAAGGTGTGATCAAAGAGGATATTAAAAATGATATCAAAAAATTGGACAAAATCTTCAATACCTATCAGTTTATTTATCATTCCTATACCAACTTTATATATTGGCAACATACATCTTTTGAATCCGGCCTGCATATAACTTATCCAGCCCATTCAAATTTTAGAAATGAGTATGATCCACGGCTTGAGGACTGGTACATAAAGACAAAGGACAAGGATTCTTTAATGTGGTTTGTTGCCAAAGATGAGGCGACCCAAAAGATGACCCGTATTTTGACTATGCCTGTTCATTACCCTGACGGATCCTTTGCCGGAGTTACCACTATAGAAGTACCTTTTAGCAGCACTTTTCAGGCTCTAGAACTACCTTATCCACTGGGATTGATTCAGGATATCGAAATTTTTCTGGTTCTCTTTGAGAAGACGACTAAAGAAAGACAAGGGGAACTAAAGATCTTGCTGTCTAAAGAGTCTCAAGGTCATAAGAGTTCCTATAAGGATCATATTGATAAGAAAAATCTCTATTTTAGCCTTCATGACTCTGATAAATTTCAAAAGATATTGCAGGATACCTCATCCGGAAACTCAGGGGTTCAAAAGATAGAGTATCAAGGTGAAGAGGCCTTGTGTGCCTATGGTGGGCACATGGCAGGGGAACCTTTTCCGATAATCATCTTGCCCTATAAACAAATTACCGCCCAATCCACTCAGCTCCAGAATCTGGTTCAGGAAAGGACTACAAAATGGCTTCATTTCTCAGGCTTTATCTTACTTGGAGCTATTTGTCTCTCCACACTATTGGCCTTTTATAGCGCTTGGTCTATCATTAAGCCTGTTACCCAGTTGGCTTCTTCTGCTTATCGTTTGTCTCAAGGTGATTTTGATACCCGGGTCAACATCCAGTCCAAGGATGAATTGCAACAATTGGGTTCTGTTTTTAATGATCTGGGTCCAAAGTTAGAGGAAAATGAGAGGATGCGGCATGCTTTTACTGTGGCCAGGGAAACTCAACAATATCTTTTGCCTAAAAAGGCCCCCAATATCAAAAGTTATGATATATCTGGTATGAGTATATATTCTGATGAGACTGGGGGCGATTACTATGATTTTATAGACCTTGTGGACATTGGTGCAGACCATCTTGGTATTGCTGTAGGGGATGTCAGTGGCCATGGTATCGGAGCAGCCTTGCTTATGGCCTCAGCCAGAGGAGTTATTCGTTCCCATGCCTCTGGGTTCAGTCAAGACTTGGGTGATCTTTTTGCCATGCTCAATCAGCACTTGCTAAGAGACACCGGGACTAATCAATTTTTGACCTTTTTTTATGGCATACTGGATTCTGAGACAAACTCTTTTCGTTGGGCTTCAGCTGGACACGATCCCGCCATATGGGTAAAGAAAAGAGGTAGGGAGTGCCAAGAGCTACCCAACACCGGCATGCCTCTAGGCATATCCAAAGAGGCTTCTTTTTTGCAGTCCGGTCCGATTACCTTGGCAGAGGAGGATGTTGTTTTGATAGGCACCGACGGTATTCGTGAGACCAGAAATGCCGAAGGAAGGGAGTTCGGTCGGGATCGTTTGGAACAGATCCTGATCCAAAATCTTGACCTGACAACAAAGGAGATTTGTCAAAAGGTGGTTGAGGCGGTTAAGGATTTCCGTCAGGATGCTCCTCAAAAGGATGATATCACCATGGTTATTATTAAGCGCTGCTCAGATGATCAAAAGAATGAAAGACCTTACTTTATCAGCTTGCTCTAGGCAGTTCTTGCCAGCTGGTGGTATAGCGTTTTGAGAGATGCCGACGTCTTATAGGCCATTTCTTGTGGGAAGTATCTCTAACCTGGCCTATCTGGATTATATCTCGGCCATATAGACTGGTTAGCTTATCCAGGGTATCCATCAATTGTTTCTTTTGTCTTTGCCCCTTAATCTCTTTCAGATCAGTAAACCTCAATTGACGTCTTGCTTGCGGTTCCAGCCGGGTCAGGACAACCCCGATTTTTTGATAATTAAAACCCGGCCGGAAGAGATGCTCTAGAATTTGTCGAGCTGTCTTTATCAGGTCTGGGGTAAAGGAGGTCGGACAGGCCAGGACCTTATAGGATTGGGCCTGATATTGAGGGCAAGAGGCAAAACGATTCGTTTGGATAAATACCTGGACACAACCGGTCTCTAGGCCCTGTGCCCGAAGCTTTTGGCCAGCCCTCTGGACATAAGAGCTCAAGGCTTCTTGGAGATCTTGGATAGCCTTTACTGGAGCAGGGAATGATCTGGAGCAGGCGATACTTTTGTTGGACAGCGGTTTTTCTTCCAGGTCGAAACAGCCTATCCCCCGTAGCTCCAGGACAGTTTGTAGGCCAATGATGGTCAAGTGTTTTTTTATCCACCAGTCAGGGGCCTTTTGCAACTCCAAGGCAGTAGTGATACCTCGGTGGTGAAGAAAAGAGGCATATCTGGAACCAATTCCCCAAACATCATCTACTTTTACTCTGGCCAACTGTTCTTCAAAACAATGGAGATCAAAGGGGTCAAGAATATAATTAGAGGTTGAGGAATTCTTGGCCAACTTATTGGCTATCTTGGCCAGGGTCTTGGTTGGACCTATGCCGATAGAGACCGGAAGGCCAGTCCATTTTTTGACAATACAGGAGATAAGCCGGGCATAATCCCCAAGTACTTGTGGGTCAAAGCCGGTTAGATCCAGGAAGGCCTCATCAATAGAATAGACTTCCATCCTTGGAGCAAAACCGGCCAGGGTAGCCATTACCCTCTGGGACATATCCCCATAAAGGGTATAGTTAGAGGAAAATATATGGACATGGTATTGATTGAATAGTTTTCGGTATCGGAAGGCAGGGGCTCCCATCTTTATCCCTAAGGCTTTGGCCTGATTGGATCTGGCGATCACACAGCCGTCGTTATTAGACAGGACAACTACTGGTGATTTATACAATCCGGGCTGGAAGACCTGTTCGCAGGCTACATAAAAGTTATTGCAATCGACTAAAGCTATGTTTGACATATGCTGACCTCGAATGACCTTCAAATCAAGGGATGGAGGACATAAATAACCACACCCCAGATATCAGAATCTGTGCTTGAAGTGATCATCACAGGTTGATATCCCGGATCTTCGGCAACCAGCCAAACCTTACCTGTTTGAGACATGAGTCGTCTGACAAAGAAATCGCCGTTGACAGTAGCGACCACCACCTTTCCATGTCCAGGCTCTAATGAACGGTCGACAATCAATAGATCTTCTGGATGAATACCTGCTTTGATCATTGATTTCCCCTCGGCTCGAAGAAAGAATGTTGCTGCCGGATTGGAAATCAAGTATTCATTGAGATCCAGTTTTTTCTCCAGATAATCATCTGCTGGGGAAGGGAAACCAGTGGACAGAGATGATAGATAGGTGGAACCCATAAAATATGACCTCAGTAACTATAGAGACATTTAACATGAAAGAATGTTGACCGTGAACCGTTGACCGAAGAAAAGCATGAAGAAACCATTTCTTAATTTCTTTATCTTGCGGTTCACGGTCCACGGTAAACGGTCAACGTCTTTTCTTTCCCTTACTTTGTTTATTTAACTAAACAGAACTAAGAAAATTTTTTTATGACCAAAAGCTAAGCCAATTCCCTGCAGATCCAGAGAATAGCGCCGATAAGCCGGATTGTATCAAGCTCTTCTCCTTGCAGATAAAGTGGTGTATATCTCGGGTTTGTACTGATTAAAACCAACCTCCCCGGGTGCTTCTCAATCCTCTTAACCATAACAGTGTCATCAACCCCAATCGCGTAAATCTTGCCGGCCAAGATTTCTTGTTGTGATTGATCGATAAGGACTGTATCACCCTCTTCAATCAAGGGTTCCATGCTGTCACCCATGACATCCATCAGGACCATTTCTTGAGGGTTACCTTTTCTTTGCAACCAGTCACTTCGAAAGGCATAATAGCCTTCAATAGCTGAATCGACTTCGAAAGATCCGCCTCCGGCACAGAGTCTGGCCTTGACCTTAGGTATCTTCCGGAACTCTGAATCGACTTTCTTTTGAGTCTGGGGAAGGGTGTTTTCAATCCAGTCAAGTTCGAGATGAAAGCTCCGGGCGAGCTTCCAGATCCAACTTTCCGGGACTGAATCCTTATTTTTGGCCTGGGTAATTGCCGAACGATTGACACCAAGGACTTGAGCCAGTTTTGTCTGGGAAGCGATGCCTATTGTACTTTGGACTTGTTGGAAAAAATATTCAAAAGATATCTGAGACATAGATCTTAACCTTCAAGGCATTGTTTTGAATATTTTGTTTATACTAATAAACAAGGATATTGTCAATAGAGGAACCTTATCACTTGACTGGAATTTAGAAAAATGGTTTGCAGGACTAAGGAGTTCCCATCCGGAAATTATTGATTTCCGGATATGGAAATAACAAGTTTTCAATT
>CAYUNZ010000159.1:0-6531 GCA_964446205.1 uncultured Desulfohalobiaceae bacterium
GAGGCGTATCTTAATACGTTGACGAATAATTTTGCAGACTGACGCAGCCAAACGGGAAAAGGGCAGTTTCCGGATAAAAACTAATTAAACATTGCGAGAATGGCCTATGTATAAATTGCTTATAGTAATCTTGCTCCTGACTGCAGGATGTACTGCTGTTGGACCAGATTATAACAAACCTGATTTAGACCCGCCTAAAAGCTGGCATCAGGTCTCTGATCCGGCCCTGCTACCAGACAAAACCAAAATCCGGAAATGGTGGACCGTATTCAACGACCCGACTCTGAATATGCTCATTCAAAATGCCACCAAACAAAACTTGGATTTGAAAGTTGCCGTGGCCACGGTTGAGGAGGCTAGAGCCCAATTGGGAGTAGCCAGAGGTGATTACCTTCCTTCGATTACTGCCGAAGGCTCAGGGACAAGGGAGGAAAGCCGCGGCACCCAGATGAACTCAGACGGCATACTAGACACCTACTATTCTACCGGAACGGATGTCAGCTGGGAGCTGGATCTATTTGGGCGCATCAAACGTTCTGTACAGGCTGCAACGGCAGAATTTCAGGCCACTGAAGAAGATCGCGTCGATGTCATGATTTCCCTGTACGCCCAGGTAGCCAGCACATATATAAATGTCCGGACATTGCAGGCCCGATTGAAAACAGCCCTGGAAAACATCCGATCGCAAAAGGAAATATTGGAACTAACTAAATCCCGCTTTAAGCATGGGCTGGCCACTGATTTGGATGTTGCCCAGGCTGAACAAGTATTGGCCAACACCAAGTCTGAAGTCCCACCCTTGCGTATCCAATTAATCGAAGAGAAAAACAACCTCAGCACATTACTTGGCCGTCCTCCAAGTAGTCTGGGGAAAATACTCAAACATTCCAAACCGATACCAATGCCGCCAGATAAGATAACCACCGGAGTACCGGCTGACTTGCTTAGGCAAAGACCGGACCTTCGCGGGGCCGAACGAAGGCTGGCAGCCCAAACTGCCAGGATCGGCATGACCAAGGCTGAACTGTATCCCATTCTGTCTCTGACTGGGAACCTTAACTACAAGAACACAGAGCTTCATGACATGTTTGTACCAGGTACACGAGCTTTCAGTTTCGGACCCTTTCTTAGCTGGAATATATTCAATAGCGGCAAAATCCGGGAACAGATTAAGGTTGAAGACGCCAGGGCCAGACAGGCCCTTTTCATATATGAACAGACCCTGCTTACAGCCCTAAGTGAAGTCGAAGACGCCATGACTGGATACATAGAACAGCAGACACGCCTGAAGGCACTAAAAGACTCTGTCCAAGCCTCCACGAGATATCTGCATCTGGCTGAAAAACTATACAAGGACGGACTGTCTGATTTTCAAAACGTACTTGATGCACAGCGCGAGTTATTCTTAGCCGAAGACAATTTGGACAAGGCCAAAGGAAATTCCGCCCAATACATAGTCACTCTATACAAGGCCCTCGGAGGTGGTTGGGATCCCGAAACCAGGAAATCAGGCGTATATGCCATGGAGAAAAAAGGGAAAGAAAAAATCGAAAAAACTATTAAAGGAGACCAGGGATGAAAAGGATCTGCCTGCTGTTTTTATCTTGTCTGATAATATTGACTGCCTGTTCACAAGAACAGAAAACCCATCAGGCTCCCCCCCCTCCCAAAGTTACAGTTGACAAGCCTTTGATCAAAGAGATTACTGAATATTCCTATTTCACCGGGACTAGTTCTGCTTATAAGTCCGTGGATTTACAAGCCCAGGTCAGTGGTTATCTAAAAAAAATCAATTTTGAAGCCGGGGATATGGTCAAAAAAGGTGATCTCCTTTTTGTAATCGACCCTGATCCTTATCAGGCTGAGCTAGATCAGGCCAAAGCCGATCTGGCTATAAAGCAGGCGGAATTGAATCTGGCCAAAACTACTTTGAAACGCAAGAGCGATGCCTATAAGGACCGGGCTATAAGCGAAGTAGAGGTCCTCGAAGCAAAAGCCAAAAAAGCTAAGGCCGAGGCATCAGTCAAAGCTGCCAAAGCCAAAATAGAAGAAGCCCGGGTAAATCTCAATTATACCCATATACACTCCCCAATTGAGGGCCGAATCAGTCGCAACCTAGTTGATATTGGCAACTTGATTACAACCTCTACCTTATTAGGGACAATTGTCGACGGCGACCCTATATATGCCTATTTTAATATCAGTGAGAAAGAACTGCTGAAATTCATGAAACAGTTCAGAGCCAACAACTCCACTGAGGCCAACCCGGAAAAAGGTTATCCGGTCTCCTTGGCCCTGGCCAATGAAGAAGGTTACCCGCACAAGGGACATATTGATTATTCAGATAACACCGTGGACACCTCAACCGGTACAATGCGAATCAGAGCTGTCTTTGACAACAAAGAATATCATATCTTCCCCGGATTGTTTATTAAGATTAGAGTGCCGATTAGAAAGATCAAAGAGGCCTTGCTTGTCCCTAATGTAGCCCTAGGAGCCGACCAACGTGGAAGCTATGTCCTAACTGTGGACAAGGATAATAAAGTCCAATACGCAGCTGTTAAAACCGGTCCGGTAAAAAATGGCATGCGGGTCATCAGATCCGGTTTGAAACCGGACGATCGAGTAGTGATCAAAGGTTTACAGCGGGCCAGACCAGGGTCCAAGGTCTCTCCAGTCTCAGCTGAAAATAATAAATAATACTTCTTCCGGAGTCTAAAAATGAGCCGCTTTTTCATAAATCGTCCTATCTTCGCCTCAGTGGTCTCAATCATTATTGTCATTGCCGGTCTGGTTACACTCTTCAATCTGCCTGTAGCTCAGTACCCGGAGATCTCTCCACCGACTGTCCAGGTATCAGCCTCCTATCCCGGAGCCAGTGCCAAGGTGGTTTCCGAGAGCGTAGCCCAGCCTATTGAGGAGCAGATAAACGGGGTTGAGGGCATGTTGTATATGTCTTCCAACTGCGCCAATGATGGTAGCTATAACCTAACTATTACCTTTGAAGTCGGTACTGACATGGACATGGCTACGGTACTGGTCCAGAACAGGGTATCCATAGCTGAGGCTTCTCTTCCGGAAACCGTCAAACAACTCGGAGTCACCACTCAGAAACAGTCAACTAACATAGTCCTTATGCTGACTCTAACATCACCAAAGGACATTTATGACGGTCTTTATCTGAGTAATTACGCCACCCTGAATATCAAGGATGAGCTGGCCCGCTTGAGCGGAGTCGGTCAGGTCTCTGTCATGGGAGCCAGTGAATATAGCATGCGTATGTGGCTGAATCCGGAACTGCTTGAGGCTAGAGACTTGACAACCAACGATGTCATCGCGGCTGTTAAAGAACAAAACGTTCAGGTAGCCGCCGGACGGATAGGCCAAGCCCCATCCCCGAAAAATCAAGATTTCCAGTATGTCATAAACGCAAAAGGCAGATTAAAAAAAGCCGAGCAATTCGGAAATATTATAATTAAGACAGGACAAGATGGTCGAATCACCAGGCTAAAAGATATTGGCCGTATTGAATTGGGTTCTCAAACCTATGGGATGAAGAGTAAATATAAGGCTAAGGAAACGGCCCTTATAGCCATTTATCAGCTACCTGGAGCAAACGCCCTGGATCTGGCCAAGCGGGTTCTAACAAAAATGGATGAGCTTGAAGACTCATTTCCTACCGGATTGACCTATGAAGTCCCTTTAAATACTACTGATTTTGTCCAAGCCTCTATCGATGAGGTCGTTGAAACCCTTTTGATAGCCATTGTTCTGGTTTTTATCACAATCTTCTTTTTTCTTCAAAACTGGCGGTCAACCATTATTCCTGCTGTGACCATACCGGTCTCCTTGATAGGTACCTTTGCAGTAATGGGTCTTCTCGGTTTCTCCCTGAACATGCTGACCCTGTTTGGACTGGTTCTGGCCATCGGCATTGTAGTTGATGATGCCATTGTGGTCGTGGAAAATACATCAAGGAACATTGACCAACTGGGTCACGAACCTAAAGAGGCCACTCTAAAGGCCATGAAGGAAGTCAGTGGACCTATTGTCGCTACCACCCTGGTTCTGCTCTCAGTCTTCATACCAACAGCATTCATGGGCGGGATTACCGGTCAGATGTATATGCAATTCGCCCTGACCATCGCCGCCTCGACTGTCTTCAGTGCCCTAAATGCCCTTACTCTTAGCCCGGCCTTATGCGCTCTGATCCTCAGACCATCAACCGGACGGACAAATATCCTCTTCAGGATTTTTAACTGGTTTTTCGACCACTCCAGAAACGGATATATGCGAGTTATGGGTGGCTTTGTCCGCAAACCGATTATTGTCCTCCTATTCTTTGTCGTCCTAAGTGCTGCAACTGGCTGGGGTTTTTTAAAGCTACCAACTGGTTTTGTCCCTACCGAAGATCAGGGGTATATAATTGCTACAGCTCAACTGCCGGATGGGGCATCTTTTGTCAGGACACAAAAGGTTGTTGACCGGATGAACCAGCTTGTATCAAAAATGGACGGAGTAAAGAGCTGGGTAACTATATCCGGTTACTCTCTTTTAGACGGGACTACTGCCTCTAATGCCGCTACAGCCTGGATTATCCTGGAACCTTGGGAAAAAAGAACCAGTCCAGAACTCAGTCAAGAGGCCATGCTTGGTAAACTTTGGCAGAGATTCGGTCAAATACAGGAAGCAAGTATTCAGGCCTTTGCCCCACCGCCTATAGCCGGACTGGGTACATCCGGTGGTTTCTCCCTGGAACTTCAGGATAGAGGCAACCTGGGTTTTTCCGCCCTTCAGCAAATGGCCCAGGAAATCAGCAGACATGCCAATGCCCAGACTGGTCTTAAAAATGTCTACTCTACATTCAGGGCCAACGTACCTCAGTATTTTGTTGAACTAGACAGGGTCAAAGCCCAAAAGATGGGAGTCCCTCTCTCCAACATATTCAATACCATGCAATCCTATTTGGGATCTGCCTATGTCAACGACTTTAACAAATTCGGTCGAAATTATCAGGTCTATATCCAGGCTGAAGCCCGGTTCAGAAAAGATATTAATGATATTAACAAACTGGAGGTCAGGAACAACCAAGGCGACATGTTGCCTCTGGGAACGCTGATCAATATAAAGAGGGTATTTGGTCCCCAAGTCATAAATCGCTACAACATTTATCCGGCTGCCTCTATCAACGGCAACCCGGCTCCTGGCTATAGCTCTGGGCAGGCCTTACAGCTCATGGAATCGCTTTGCAAAAGCAAATTGCCTCAAGGGATGGGCTTTGAATGGACCGGAATGTCCTTTCAGGAAAAGATGGCCGGAAGTAGTATGCTAATCATATTCGGACTAGCCGTAATTTTCGTCTATCTGGTCCTGTGCGCTCAGTACGAAAGCTGGGGGATCTCCTTTGGAGTCATTCTGGCCGTTCCTCTGGCCCTTTTGGGAACCGTCATTGCCCTTATGGTCCGTCATCTGGATGTGAACATATATACCCAGATAGGTATCGTCCTACTCATTGCCCTAGCCTGCAAGAATGCTATCTTGATTATAGAATTTGCCCGGGATTCAACCAATCTGGGGAAAGATACACTGGAAGCCGCCCTGGATGCGGCTAAGCTACGGTTTCGACCCATACTGATGACATCATTCGCCTTCATTCTTGGCGTTTTTCCACTGGTAATAGCATCCGGAGCAGGGGCTGTCAGCCGACAGGCACTGGGGACAGCAGTCTTTGGAGGCATGATCGCAGCAACCTTTTTGTGCCTCATCTTCGTCCCCTGCTTCTATGTAGTTATTCAAAAAATTAGGCTCAGGTTTGGGAAAAAATAATAAAAAGACCAATTTTGGTTTTACCAAAATTGGTCTTTTATCCGTTATCGGTCAATTGAAGTGTTTGAAGCACCAGCCCTGAGCTGGTCAATTACTCGGTTACCTCGACCTGACCAAGTTCCTGTAGTTGATCATAGACCTCTGGTTTATTGCCAACCACAACGATCTCCAGATCGTTTAAATGCAAATATTTTTGGGCCACTCGGTTAACATCCGGGACACTGACATCCTTTATCTCTTGGGCAAGCTTTTCAAAACTGTCCTTATCCATGCCCCGGTATTCGTAATACATCCTCCGCTCCAAAATCTCTGCTGGATTGTCATACTGAAAGATTAATGAGTTCAGAAATTGCTCCTTGGCCTGCTCCAATTCGTCACGGGTTACACCCTCTTCTTTTAGTCTGGACAACTCTTCTTTTACCACCTTGATAGCCTTGGCTGTACTCTGGCTCTTTGTTTTCAAGGCCACGAAAAATATGCCCGGGTAGTAATAGTGACAACCGTAACGTCCATAGACAGAATAGGCCAGTCCCTTTTGAGTTCTGACCATTTGAAAGAGCCTGCCCGAAAATCCGCCACTTATGATCCGATTCATGACCTGCAGGCTGGCATAATCCGGATTTTCCCGATAGCTGCCCAAGTGCCCCAGAACAACAAAGCTCTGATTGACATTCGATTTTGGAATCAAGTGAATCTTATGGGGCT
>CAYUNZ010000160.1:0-6500 GCA_964446205.1 uncultured Desulfohalobiaceae bacterium
CTGCCTTTGCTTTCTTTGGTATGGTTCATTATACATTTAGATGGTACAGAGAGGAAGGCAAGGTCGGTTTAGATGAAATGGTTGATATTTTTTTAGAAATATTTACTAAAGGTGTTATGAAAGGTTGAGTTCTTCCATATGGAGATTGAACTGATTTGTATAAATTTTCTCGAAAAAGTGGTTGACAAGATCTTTAATCTTTTATAAAAAATTTATAAATAAATATCAACGAACGTTTGATTACAAAAAATAAGAAAATATCCCAATAAATATTTGTTAAATAATTAAAAATACATAAATTCCCAAACGAACGTTTGATCTAAGGGTTAATATAATTAGGAGAAAAGTCTATTTCTGAGTTCAATAAAAATTACATAATTACAGGCATTTTTGAGATTAAAAAGAAGGAGAGTCGCTATGTTGGATTTAAAGATTACCAATGGAAAAGTTTTTATACCAGGTAGTGGTTTTTATGAGTTGGATATGGGGATTAAAGATGGAAAGGTAGTCTTGTTAGGTGGTAATGAGTTCCCTGAAGCCAACCAGGTTTTAGATGCTAGGGGCAAGATTATTTCCCCGGGATTTATTGATCCACACATTCACTTAGGTATCTTTGAGGATTTTACCAAGGAGGTGGAGACTGAAACCAGGGCTGCTTTGGCTGGAGGAGTTACTACGGTTGGTGTCTTTATGGGTGGTGGGGAGTCCTATCTCTCTCAAATCGGCCCTCAGATAGATATTATTAATCAGAAGTCTACAATTGATATCATGTACCATCTCAGCATATTTACCAATGTCCAAATGGAAGAAATGGAGGAATATTATAAGCAATTTGGAGTAATTTCTTTCAAATTTTATATGAACGGTGTTCCGGGAGTATTTCCGGGTACCCCGGATGGTTTTATATATCAGGGATTTGAGAAGGTTGCTAAATTAGGAAACAGAGCTATTGGTTGTGTACATTGTGAAGATGAGTCAATGGTCGACATTGCCAGGGAACAGGTGCACAATGATAAACCAAACGGGACTTTAGCTGATTGGGCAGAAGCTCATCCCAATATGGCTGAAGAAGAAGCTATTATGAGAGTAGCTTTTCTAGCCCAAAAGGCCGGGAATCGAGCTTATTGTGTCCATATCTCTACCAAAGAAGGCTCTGATTGTTTTAATCTTTGTAAGAAAGATATGAAAGATCAGTTCTTTGGTGAGACCACTTCTGCTTATTTAACGGTTAGTAAACATGATAAAGTGGGCATGTTGGGTAAGATGTTGCCTCCTTTACGGGGTGAGACCGATATTGAGGCTTTGTGGGAACATGTCCGCAATAGGGAATTAGATACCTTTGGTACCGACAATGTCAGTATGAACAAAGCGGTCAAGCAGGCTGAGAAAGGACTTGTTTCAGCTATGCCCGGATATCCGATATTACAGACCCATATGCCCTCAATCATTACTGAAGGTTATCATAATCGAAATGTACCTTTAGATGTGATCTTAGAAAATGCTACCAAGAATCCGGCAGAAATATATGGGATATATCCACAAAAAGGGACCTTATTGGTTGGGAGTGATGCTGATATAGTTGTCCTTGATCTTAATAAAGAATGGCAGGTTGATAGTGCAAAGATGTTTTCCCATGGCGACTTTTCCATTCATGAGGGCAGGACAATGAAAGGATATCCGGAAGTAGTTATAAAAAATGGAAAAATAGCCTGTCAGGATGGCCAAATCAAGGTTGATCCGGGTACAGGGAATTATCTATCTAGAAAACTTTAGATAATCAGAAGATAAATGGAGAAAAAATGTACGAGATAAGAATACATGGACGAGGCGGACAAGGTTCTGTTCTTGCTTCAAAAATATTAGCCAAGGCCTTGGTTACAGAGGGAAAATCAGCTAAGGCAATACCAGCTTTTGGTTTTGAGAGAAGAGGGGCTCCTGTTACTGCTTTTGTCCGTTTTGATGACAAGAAACTCAGGTTGGTAACCAATATCTATAATCCCAATTGTATAATTTGCCTTGATCCAACCCTTCGCCAGAGTGTTGATGTTTTTGCCGGTATCCGGGACGATTGTGTATGGATTCAGACCACAAAAAAAGATATTGGGGATATTAATATACCGGAAAGAGTCAATCAAGTTGCTCTCTGTAATGCTGTGGGCATTGCTTTGGATCTATTTGGTCGAATCATTACCAATACAATAATGTTGGGGGCCTTTGTCAGGGCAACAGGTATTGTTTCTATTGAATCTTTAACTACTGCTTTAGGCTCAGTTGCTTTTCGTGATGCAGCTTTGGATCAGAATATAGAAGCTGTAAAACGAGCATATGATCAGACAAAAGTTTATCATATGGCAGAAAATAAGGAGTAAAAATGAAAATTCAGGCCAGAAAAATATTTGATCCATCCAATATCCCCGATGACTTATGCCCAATTGCTACTGAATATATCTATCAAAAAACAGGGGATTGGAGAGCTGAAAGACCGTTAGTGGATAGAGAAAAGTGTGTCAAGTGTGCAACATGTTGGGCTTTTTGTCCATGTCAATGTATTATTGAGAAGCCTTTGTGGTTTGAAGCCAATTTAGAATTTTGTAAGGGTTGTGGGATTTGTGCTCAAGAGTGCCCACATGGAGCAATAAAAATGGTTGAGGAAATAGAGGACTAAAATATGTCAGCAAATACAATAGTTTGTGATGGTAATGAAGCTGCTGCCTGGGGTGTAGCCAGATCACGTCCTGATATGGTTGCAGTATATCCTATTACTCCCCAATCCGGTTTAGCAGAAAAAGTGGCAGACTTTGTGGCTAATGGTGTTATTGAGGGTGATTTAATGGATGTAGAAGGGGAACATAGCGTACTTTCGGTCTTGAAAGGGGCTAGTTTATGCGGTGCCCGAACTTTTACCGCTACAAGCAGTCACGGACTAGCTTTTATGTTTGAACCATATTGGAGAACCCCTAATTTAAGATTACCCATAGTTATGGTCATAGTTACCCGAGACGGTATCTCTCCTCAATGCGTTTGGGGGGGGCAGCAAGATGCTATGACCGTTAAAGAGGCAGGTTGGATACAACTTTATTGTGAGAGCGATCAGGAAATCACAGATACAGTCATTATGGCCTATAAGATAGCTGAGCACCCTGAGGTTATGCTCCCTGTTAATGTTTGCTATGATGGCAACTATCTCTCTTATGGCATTGAGGAAGTCGAGGTCCCGGAACAGGAATTGGTAGACAATTTTTTGGGTACTAAAAATGTCAATTGGCATGCTGCTCTTGATCCGGACAGGCCAATGGGGGTAGATCCACTGACAGGAGGTGCAAATGAGGAGGGAGCCAAACTGTTTACCCGTTACCGTAAGGGCCATTGTAAGGGGATGCAGAATGCCTTGAAAGTAATTGATGAGATCCATCAAGACTGGCAAGGATTGACCGGTCGTTATTATGGTGGATTGGTTGAAGAATACAGGCTTGAAGATGCTGACTATGCCATCTTAACCATCTCCAGCATGACCGGTACAGGAAGAGATGCAGTGGATGTGGCCAGGGATGCAGGGGAGAAAGTGGGTTTAATAAAATTGAAGACTTTCCGTCCTTTCCCTTTTGAGGCCTTACTGAATTCCATTAAGAAAGTAAAAGCACTTGGTGTTGTTGACCGCTCTGTTAATTATGGCTGGTCCTGTGGACCTGTATTTCAAGAAGTATTATCAGTTCTTTACCACCTTGAAAAGAAAATCCCGGCTATTAGTTTTATTGGCGGCTTAGCAGGTGCTGATATTACTTTGGATCATTTTGCTCAGATTATAGATACAACATCTAGTACATTAAAGGGTGAAACTGTAAAAGATACGATATGGTTAAATGAATAAGGAAATAAAATTATGATTAATGCAGAGACAAAATATCTGATTATAGGTGGGAGCCATGCAGGTCTATCTGCAGCCGAGGCAATAAGGCAATATGATTATGACGGAAAAATAAGTATTGTAAATAAAGAGGATTTATTGCCTTATTCACCAACTGTTTTGCCTTATATTATTTCCGATAAAGTAACTATTGATCAGGTTTGTTTGAGAAACACGGATTACTTTAAAAGAAATAATATTGACTATAAAACAAACAAGCAAGTGCAAGAGTTAGATATTGATAAGAATTTATTAACCATGAAAGATGGGGAGGAAGTAAAATATAATAAGCTGTTAATTGCTTCTGGAGCTTCGCCTTCCGCCCCTCCAATAGAGGGATTGAGCGACGTACCTTATCATGTTCTAAGGACATTTGATGACGCCCGAAAAATTAAAGAGGCTATGAGCTCGGTTCAATCATGTATTGTTTTAGGGGCAGGATTAATTGGATTGCATGCTGCTGAAAATATGGTCAAAGCTGGTATAAATGTAACAATCATTGAGAAATTGGAACAAGTTCTGCCCGGGTATTTTGATAATCAAGCTGCTGGTATAATTCAAACCGTGATGGAAGAAAGTGGTGTTCGGTTGATTACCAGGAAGTCTGTTGTAAAAGTATCTTATACAAATTCAAAATATACATTGTTTTTAGATGATGGAAGTGAAGTTCAAACCGAGTTGCTGATTGTGGCTACTGGAGTAAAGACTTGTCTTGATTTTTGTCAAAATTCCTCTTTAGAAACCCAGGATGGGATTTTGGTCAATGATTTAATGAGGACAAACGTAGATAATATTTGGGCAGCAGGTGATGTTGCCCAGGCCAAAGATTTTTTTGGCCAGGAAAAGGTATTGAATGGAATCTTACCTGATGCTGTGGAGCAAGGATATATTGCCGGGATGTCTATGAGTGAAGATCCGGCAATAAATCCTTATCTGGGTGGCATAGCAATGAATACATATACTTTTTTTGGTAATAGATCCTTTACTGTTGGATTAAGTAATCCTCCTGTTAATGACAACCAATACCAGATTGATATACTATATTCCCCAGCCAGTTTAAGATTTCAAAAATTTATCTTTTATAAAGATAAGATTGTTGGTTGTTCAGCTATAAATATTGAGATAGATCCCGGGATTATCAGACAAATAATAAAGAGACAGATAGAGCTGGGTCAAACCAAAAGAAAATTTGTAAGTTATCCCCAAGAAACAGGTCGGATACTTATGTCCAATTTATGGCAATAGAATCTAATTGTGAGGATAAAATAATGTTGGAAAAAGCATATCAAACTATATCCTTTGATAGCAAGAAATGTAATGGCTGTAATAAATGTGTTGAAGCGTGCGCTATAGTAAAATCAAATTCTTCAGATTTAGTTCACTCCAGAATTCAAATATTAAAAGATGATCAAACCGGTGAATATAAGACAATCTTATGCCGTCAGTGTGCTGATCCTCAATGTGTAAAAACATGTCCGGCTAAAGCTTTAAGCAAGAATGAAGAAACAGGGGTTGTTGAATGGGATAGTACCAAGTGTGTAGGTTGTTTATTATGTACTCTAGCCTGTCCTTATGCCGGAATTTCTTTTAATATAGAAACCAATGAAGTAATGAAGTGCGATCTTTGCGGAGGGGATCCTGAATGTGTCAAGGCCTGTGAGCCCAGGGCTTTAAAATTTAGAAATGAAGCAACATTATACAATAAATATGGAGAGCTGGAAGATCTGTATGTTTCAGGACTATCTGCTTGTTTAGGCTGTAACGCAGAATTACTCATTCGACATACATTGAGGTATTTAGGCCCAGAGACAGTTGTGGCTACTCCACCGGGATGTATTGGGGGAGTAGGTGGAGTTGGAGTTAATGGAAAAACAGGGACCAAAGTCCCCAGTTTTTTCCCCTTGTTAACCAATATCGCCTCGATGCTGGCTGGAGCACGTAGATATTATAACAGAATTGGTCGGGATGTGACTATGCTGGCCTTAGCTGGTGATGGGGGAACAGTTGATGTTGGTTTTCAGTCTTTGTCCGGAGCTGCTGAACGTAATGAGCAGATGATCTATATCTGTATAGATAATGAAGGATATATGAACACTGGGGTGCAAAGATCCGGATCTACACCCTATGGTTCTTGGACAACAACCACCCCAGTAGGTACTGTGCTTAGGGGTAAAAGCAGTGATGCTAAACCCCTTCCTATGATCATGATAATGCATAATTGTCAATATGTAGCCACGGCCACAATGGCTTATCTGGATGATTATTACAGGAAATTGGAAAAGGCTTATCAGGCTTCAAAGAAAGGTATGGCCTATTTACATATATTTTCTCCTTGTCAAACAGGGTGGAGATTTCCACCCAATACACTTATAGAGGTCGAGAGAAAGGCTGTGGAGACAAACATGTTCCCTTTATGGGAATATAGCCATGAAAAAAGAAGCTTGAGGTTTACTTATCCTGTTGATAATCCCTTACCTGTATACGAGTACCTAAAACTTGTTGGAAAATATAAACATTTGGATGAAGCACAAATAAACCATATCCAAGAAACAACCAACAATAATATTGAGCTGTTGCATAAATATATAAGAGAGGA
>CAYUNZ010000161.1:0-6462 GCA_964446205.1 uncultured Desulfohalobiaceae bacterium
TCCAGGTTCTTTTGCCAGGTCCTGAAATGGTCAATCCAGGCCTGAAAAGTATAGTAGCCCCTTCCCAGATGGTTGAGGCTAAAAAAACCTTCCCATTGGTCATTGACTAATTGCTCCATTGGACTAAAAGACCAAGAGGTCTTTTGGGGGTCTTTAAATAAGACTCTTGCCCTGATAATATCATGACTGTCAGAAAAAATATCGGCTTTGACCTTGATTGCCTCTTGAGGCACAGCTTTGATCGGGAACCGGCCATTGTTGATGTTCGGATGGACATTACCAATAACGACCCTTTGTTGTCCTTTTACAGAGGACATATTTCTCTCCTTGATTTGAGGATCTGTGGAGAACCAAGTTTGATTTTACCAAAAAAATATGACCTATGCATCTGCAAAAAATGCAAATTCACGGTTAAAATAAGAAACTAGATTGTATAACTCTTTGATTTTTTTAGTCATCTGTATTTTGTCCGCTGCCCTCTCGTCTGCAATTTTGATTTTTTGCAGGCCTATGATGACTTAGCTATACTTATTAATCTTATACTTCAGCTAAAAGTACAGAAACAGATTTTTCCGATCCAGTCATAAGGACAAAAAGCTTAACAATATCAGTCTTTTTTTGTCAATCTTGCCCCACACTTGGAACAGAATTTAACCTTTTTTTGTTCTTTGGAGATGAATTGCTCATGTTTACATCGAGGACAAATAATTTTTTCTTTTTTTAGGGCTTGATACATCTTATCTGTAATTTTCATTTTTTTTACCTTTGGGTTAAAGGTGACATTTTAGGTTATATATTTTATCTTTATCTCAACACTCTAAGGTTACAAGGAACATTTAACTGTTTGTTTTGTCGTTTGCAATGAGTTCAAAGGAATGCCCCTTTTTTATAGATAAAAACCAATATGGCCTGTATAACTTCTTAGTATTTTGGACAATAGTAGGTAAAAGATGAGTAAGCATAACTCAAGCAAAACATTTCTTCGTATTCTTTATTTAGGCAGTAATGATAATCAGCTTGATTTGTTGAAGAGCCTAACTAAGGAATCAAAAGTATACCAGGTGCAGGTCAAGAGCATATCACTGGTTGAAGAGAACAAGCTTAGTTTTGAGAAAGATGATATTGATATCATCTTTCTTGATCAGGGGGACAAGATCAACAATCAGGATATGGGCCTTTTGAGACAAATAAGGGACTTTAATGCAAAAATACCCATTATTGTAATAATTGACAAAGGGTCTGAGGACGGTGCAGTTGAGATGATCAAGAATGGGGCTCTGGATTATTTGACCAGGGGGAAATATTCACTAGAGATCCTGGAGAGGGTGTTTGCATACGTAATAAAACGTCAAGCCCTGGCCTTTGAGAAGGAGAAATCTGAGAAAAAGCTTCTTCAGATGGCAACCGTTATAGAGCAGGCTGCTGAATCGATCATGATTACCGATCTTTCTGGACACATTGAATATGTAAACCCTGTCTTTGAACAGGTTACTGGATACACTGCTTCAGAGGTTATAGGTAAACATCCAAACAAACTCTCTAGTGGTTATCAGAGTGAGGAATTTTATAGAGATCTTTGGGATACTATTACTTCAGGTCAGGTCTGGAAAGGGAAGTTCATCAACAAACGAAAAGACGGTTCCCTGTTTTATGAACAGGCCACGATTTTTCCAATAAAAGACGAGTCTAAAAGAATCACTAACTACGCAGCAGTTAAGAGGGATATAACCGAACAGGTCCAAGCTGAAAAGGCCCTTACTGAAAGTGAATATAAGTATCGTATGATCTTTGATCTCTCCCCTGAGGCAATTGTGATCTTAGACGAGCAGGGAGTGGTTTTGGATATCAATGGCCGGGTCTATGATTGGTTGGGCTATGAACCTCAAGAAATAATAGCTCAAAACTTTCTTAGTCTCCTATTCTTAACCGAAGAAAGCAAAGATATGGCTAAAGAGCAATTTTATCTGACCATGGAGAAGGGTGAAAAGGTACCTTATGAGCTGGATTTTATTACCAAGAGTGGAGAAAGGCGTATTGGAAGATTAATGGCTAGGCCTATTTATAACAGTGAAGGTCAGGCTGCTCAAGACCTGGTTATGATCTCAGACGTGACCGATCTCAGACAGGCCTGGGAAAGTCTGCAGCAGGCCAAGGACGAGGCGGAGATGGCCAATAAAGCCAAGAGCGAGTTCCTGGCCAATATGAGTCATGAGATAAGAACCCCCATGAATGCTATATTGGGCATGGGTCAGCTTTTGGAAAAGAGTGGTCTAAATGCCGAACAAATGGAGTACGCTAAGGTTATTCGTTCTTCAGTCGAGGGTCTTGTTAGAGTTATAAACGATATTTTGGATGTATCTAAGATTGAGTCTAACAGACTGGAGATTGAAGAAAACCTGGTCAATTTTTCGGAGCTGATTGAGGAGCTAATTAGCTTGATGCAGATCCAGGCCAAGGAAAAACAGATTGATTTGGAATATGAACTTTATGGGCAATTACCCTACTTGGTTAGAACAGATGGGGTTCGTCTTAAACAGATTATAACTAATCTCTTGAATAATGCCATCAAGTTTACCCATAGTGGTAAAGTTGTTTTCAAGGTTGAGTCTCTGGGAGTCATTATTGATAATCAGGTTGTTGATATTAGTTTTACAGTCCTTGATACTGGGATAGGTATTTCAAATGAAAAGCAGCAAGTTATATTTGACTCTTTTGTTCAGGTTGATGGTTCAAGCTCGAGAGAGTATGAAGGTACCGGCCTAGGCCTTACCATCTCCAACAGGCTGATTCAACTTATGGGCGGGACTGGTATTAGTGTCCAGAGTCAGCTCGGTCAAGGCAGTAGATTCTCTTTTGTCCTTCCTTTCCTGGTTATCCAGAGCAGTCCGAGCTATGATCTGGGGAGGTCAAGTGAAAGTAATATCTTGAGTCAAGAAGAGAGGCAGAGTAAGCTGCAAGAGGTATCCGTCATGGTTGCTGAGGATAATAGTGTCAATAAGTTACTCTTACAAAAGATTTTTGAAAAAATTGGCCTGGAGAAGGTTAAGTTTGCCTCAACCGGTCAGGAGGTCTTGGATAAAATTCTGGATTATCCTCAGCAATGGGATATTGTATTTATGGATATCCAGATGCCGGTCATGGATGGTTTGGAAGCTACACGCCACATCCGAGAGGCAGGATTAAAGCTACCAATTATAGCCTTGACCGCTCATGCTATGCAAGATGATAGGGATAGGTGTCAACAGGCAGGTATGAACGATTACGTCACCAAGCCTTATAAGGTAGAGGTTTTGAAAAAAATTTTACTAAACTATTTTGGTTAACATGAAAAGAATTTCCTTATCATATTGAAATATAGAAATAAAACAACCACCCCTTAATCCCCTCCTTTGAAAGGAGGGGAATTTAAGAAGAACAATCTTTAAGGGTTCCCCTCCTTTTTAAGGAGGGGCCAGGGGTGGTTATAAAATTCTTTCATGCTTGGTTGTCCAGCCCTTTCAAAAGGGCTGGATGATGGTTAATATGAAAAAGCAAAGTGTGGGGCTAAGTTAATACATTTAAGGACCTTTAAACTCAAAGGCTAGAAGTGAGATATCGTCTTTTGGTGCTGCTCCATTCCCAAAATTTAAAAGATCATTATATAAGTCCTTAACCAAGTGGGCGCATGGTTTTTCCCGTGCTTGATGCAGGGTCTCCAAGAGACGCTTTTCTCCATACATCTTATGCTGTGTATTTTCATACTCAGTAACACCGTCAGTATAGAGTAGGAGCTTATCTCCTGTATCCAGTTCTATTTTCTCCATGTCAAAAGGCAATATATCTTGTAGCCCTATAATCGGCCCTCCTTTTTCTAGATTAAGAAGCTCACCGTTTGATTTGATTAAATAGGCCGGGGGATGGCCTGCATTACTGTAACTAAGAAGACCTTTTCTAAAATCTAAGACCCCATAAAATATGGTAAAGAATTTATCAAACCGTTCTATAGGGAACTCTTCGTCTAGATATTTTAAGACATTATCAGGGGAATTGATCTCTTGAGTCGTATTTGAACTTCTTGACTTAGCTTTGATCACAAGGTTGGAGTGTGGTTGAAGTGCCTGAGAGACGGAAACGGCAATAAGTGCTGCTGGAACGCCGTGGCCACTGACATCAAGGATATAAAATTCCAGAAAATCTTCTTTTATTGGGATGAGATTGAAAATGTCACCCCCAATTTTTTCACTTGGTCTAAATTGCCAGGAGATATCAAGTCTGGGATTGGTCTGTGCTGTCTGCGGCAGAAGGCTTCTTTGAATGGCGCTGGCAGCGTTTAGATCTTCTTCCAGCCTTGCCTGATTTTCACGCAATACAGAATTGGTGTTTATAAGATCCCTTGTCAGTCTTTTGATTTTCAGATGGGTTTGAACCCGGGCTAGAACCTCACCTTTATCAAAGGGCTTGGTAATATAGTCGGAGCCACCCAGCTGCAGGCCTTTGACTTTATCTTCTGCTTCGGTTTTGGCAGAAAGAAAGATGATCGGAATGTCACGGGTGTCATCATTGGCTTGAAGTTTTTGACAGACTTCATAACCATCCAGGTTAGGCATAATAATATCCAAAAGTATAAGATCAGGGAATGAGCTCTGTACTTGTTCCAGTCCTGTTGCTCCATCTTTTGCTGTTAATGTATTATAGCCATTGTCTTTGAGTATGGTTTCCAAAAGAGTGATCATAAAGTAACTGTCATCTATAATCAGGATGGTTTCATTCATATAAATCGATCCTTATTAGTTTAAAAGACTTAGAGAAAAGAGATTGTCATCTTTTTATCAATTAAATCAAGGTGGATATCAACTGAATCAAAGGGACAGCTTTTTGTTTTTGATTTATGGATAGTTGACGGAATCAAATAACTAAATTAAATTTCTTAAAAGCTTGTACATGTCCCTAAAATTCAGTAGGATAAATCAATGAATTATGGTATGCAAATCGATTCTTCATTGCAAGCAAGTACACTATGTCCATGTTTCAGATAGCCTGATTTTGTCACTTAATTTAAATGGTGTTTTCTTATCTTTGCCTCTGGCAAATTTTGGACTTAAAACTTTTAACTTAAGAAACTGCTAGCCAAAATAAATTTCTTGCAGGCGCATCATAAAATAAGCTAAGCTTTTACTAATAATCTTGAAATTTAAATCAAAAAAGGTGGAAAATAATGATAGTACTCCAGTTTTTTATCTTTATTTTGGCTCTCTTTGTTTTTGTCTTTAGTGCTTATCTTTGCTTTGTGACCTTTGGGGCCTGGATTTTCAAAAAGATCACAAGTCAAAGTACTATGCCTTTATCAATGGCTATTGTCATCCCGGTTCACAATGAGGAATCCATGATCAAAGCTACATTGGACAGTATCTCTTTGTCTGAGTATCAACTATCGATAGTTGATACCTTCGTTATTGCTGATAATTGTAGTGATGCTACAGTTGAGGTTGCAAAAAACAATGGTGCTCATGTCTTTGAGCGAAGGGATCCGGAAAATCAAGGTAAAGGACAGGCCTTGGACTGGTTCTTCCGAAAGCATGAAACAATTTATGAAAACTTTGAGGCCGTGGTAGTTTTGGATGCAGAGACAGTTGTAGATAAACATTTTCTGTCGCAAATCTCCTCAAGCCTATCCAAGTCAGAGGTTGAAGTTGTTCAAGGCTTTTATGGTGTAACTAATCCAGAGGCAAGTTGGCGGACAAGATTGTCTACCGCTGCTTTGAATGTGTCACACCATGTCCGTCCGGCCGGTCGGAACGCCTTTGGAGGTAGTGCTGGACTAAAAGGCAATGGCATGGCATTCAAGCCGAATATCTTAAAAAGATATAATTGGCCTTCTTCTGCGGTTGTTGAAGATCACGAGTTCTCAACAAAGCTCCTTTTGAATGATAAAATCGTTCACTATAATCCAGAGGCTATAGTTCTAAGTGAGATGTCTGATAAGAGAGTGCAGGCCGAGGAGCAAGGTTGGGGCTGTGAAGTTGCACGTTTTCAAATAATTATCAATTATGGCCTTGATCTGTTGAAGATATTTTTCCGGAAAAAACGATTTCTTTACTTTGATGGATTTATGGAACTTTTCATTCCCTCTTTGACTATCCTGTTTGCAGCTCAGATAACTCTATTATTTTTATCCTGTCTTTTTTTCCATGCACTTATTTTTGATTCCATACTATGTCTCATTTTGACTATCTTTTGTGTCTTGTCCGGCATGATTCTTTGTAAAGCCTCATTTTCAATCTGGCTGGCTCTTTTGGGGTCACCGTTTTATATTTTATGGAAGTTGGTCTGTTATACCAAAAGCGGTTGTTTTCAGAAGGCAAAACAGTAGTTACTAGTAAATAATTTGGACGTATTGTATAACCAATGTCAATCATTGAATTTGGATGTCTTGAAATTAAGAATGGCCCGGATATTTTGCTCGGTGAAGGGACCTGTTGAAGA
>CAYUNZ010000162.1:0-6339 GCA_964446205.1 uncultured Desulfohalobiaceae bacterium
CCGGATCAGCATTCTTTGGCCTTATTCTTTCTCAACTCGAGGAAGGTCCCGTTGGACAATAATTATCTCTTTTCTCATACCGATATCTAAAATCTCTTTTTAGACCCACAATATCATTGATTATTACCGCCTTAATTATATCTTGACCACCACAAGGGAACAAGTTAATAAAGAATTTTCAATTCTGTATTCAATACCTTGTTATACATTCCTTGTTTAGGGAGTCCATTATGAACCAATCCATTAAGATTGGCTTTGCTGGGACAGATGCCAGGACATTATTGAGTGCCTTAGTTACCTCTACAGCTAAGAGCCAATCCTCAACTGATAACTTTCGCGGTGTCATTATCCGTGGGACAAGCTCCATGCCCGCACTAGCCGGTTCCAATTGCATGGATTGGCCAATTGATTTCATCTCCACCCATGACAATACCTGCGACTCTTATGCCCAAGCTATCATAGAATCAATTGAAAATCAGAGCCTTGATTTTGTCCTTCCACTACCAGAAACCCTATTATTTGATGGTATAGTAGATAAGCTCGATGATGCCGGTTTGGGTCATAAAATTATCGGCCTGAGACAAGAAGGATCATTTATTGAGGCCGATAAGATCAAGTGCAAACAGCTGTGTCAGGAATCCGGAATCCCTGTTGCCGATTCCTGGGCAGCCGTTGATGCCAAATCATCTTCCGAGGTAATTCGTATCTGTTTGGAATACATCCATTCTTATGGCGGTGCAGTTCTTAAATATCCCTATAGTGCCGGAGGTAAAGGGGCTCGGGTCATTTTAAATACTTGGGAGATTCAAAGTGTCTATGAATCCCTGTTACAAGACTATAAAAAAAATTATAAAAAGCACTTTCACAACAAGGAATGGCCATTACTCATCGAATCACGCATGTCCGGGGTAGAGATAAGCTTCACTATCTTTGTTGATTCTTTAGGCAATTATCAAATCCTGCCAACCAGCATGGATTACCCTGAGAGATTTTCTGGATTTGCCGAGAAAAGAAATCCCATTACCGGAGGTATGGGTTGTATCTCACCCCATCCTTTTGAATCAACCGATCTATTTCAGCTAGTAGAGCAAGATATCGCCCAACCAATCATAGAGAGAATGAGATATCTCAATCTACTCCGACCCTGTGTTCTCTATCCCGGTTGCTTTGTCTCCTTCCAACTTGACGAAAAAAATCGGTTTAAGCCGCAAGGTATTCGTGTCAGTGAAATCAATATCCGTCCCGGTGAACCGGAATTTCAAGCTGTCATTAAAAGGACTATCAACTTAGGGGCCTTGATTAAGGCCATGTCTACCGAGAAATTGGATATGGTCGCTCCAGAGGTTAGAGAGGACCAAATTGCCTTGTGTATTGCTTTGGTTACAGGTCCAGGGGGGCCTGACGGACAAAAGGGATACCCCTGGAGTGTTACCAAATATGAACCTGTTGAGATGGACCTTAATTACCTTCACAAGAAAAATATACAGCTCATCCCATCCGGAATGGGTTATTCCAAGGACAAGGGCTTTTTTTCCGATGGCACCAGGATTGCCTATCTAAATTCAAACGCTTCTTTTAAAGACCCCCAAGATATCCCAGCAGTTGTCGAGCGACTCAGAAATAAAATTATCAATGCCTATTCAAGTGGAAAGGTACGTGTTGTTCCAAGGGAAAATCCAAACGGCAACCGTTTAGATCTGCGTGAAGATATCGGCACTCATTATTCTGTAGCTGCTGACTTAAAGCAGATGTGCTAAAACTGAAATTTTGTAACAGATTCTTTAACAACCTTGGGATTATATACTGATATGACCCGAATATTTCTTCAGATAACTTACAGGCAAATAGGATTCTTTGGCCTGTCTTAACCCTGAATCCCCCAAATCCTGCTCTCTATTAACATAGGTATAATCTTGAGCTTTCCAGGACAAAAACATCTGGTTGATAGCCTGATAAACCCCTTTATATTGTGGACATCCCTTTTCAAAATGGATGACGATTGTTTCTTGATCAATAGGCTCAGCCACAGTAAAGGAAATCATACTTTGATTTACAACCAAACCGCCACCGATTACATCCTTTAAAAATGTCCAATCCTTGAATGCATCAACAATGGCCTTATTCTCAGCGCTCAAAACCTCAGAACTCTCACAATCTCTCCAGAGACACCAATCTTCCTGTAAGGCTAAAGCCCCTTCGATTTCATCTACGGTCAAGGTTACAAAAGATGCTTGATATAGTCTCTGAAACTGACTTAGCAAGTTCTTTTTCTTATGGTATTTATTCCCTTTCAGCTCAATTAGCTCCTGAACAGAATATACATAATCCCAATGGTCTCGATTGTCAGCCATGTTTAATGACCCTGGCAGATCTGAATGCCATAGATTATAAAGATATTCCGGGATCCTGGTTACGGCACAAGATGTCGGAAGACACCTTTGTAGCCTTTTCTTCCATTCAATATTTTCCCAGGGTCCTATTGGGGCCCAATAAATCCTCTCTGGATTATTTTGTCTAATCCAGACCAGATCCTCCTCCCAAGCCCACTCCAATAGATAGATATCCCTCCAAGACCATAAATTGACAAAACTATAATCAGAGGTTTTCTGCGGACATTGATCAAATATTGATTTATACTCGTTCTGTTTTTCCAGGGAAAGTGGTCGGAAAATGAGCTCCATGTTGAACTCCTGTATATTGTTTGTCTAACTTTCTGGCCATCATACTAAATCTTGTCCAATCTTTATACATCAAAATACCAAACATAAATGAAGCCTGTATAAATTGAGAGACAAGCATTGCCACCCAGATACCAATGGCCTTGGACAAGATTACATGTCCAAGGACATAAGCCAGTGGAAGTCTGATACCCCATACCGATCCGCCGACACACAACATGTTGTACCTAGTAGCTCCAGCACCTATAAAGATCCCACCAATAATCAGGCTTGTACCAGTAAAGGGGATAGCCAGAATATTGAAGTAAAGATAGTTGAGGATTTCAGCTTGTACTGATTCCTGCCTGCTTAAAATCTCGGCCAAAAATGGGGCATACATCCAAACTAATCCACCCATAAGCGTGATAATAGTGCATCCCAAAGCCCACGTCTTCAGGCCAATTTTTTTGCCTCCTTGAACATCACCGCTTCCCAGATAATGACCAACCAGGATGGAGGCAGTCATGTTAAAGGCTACTGCTGGCAAGAACAAAATCGATTCAATCCTTAACCCTGCAGTCAAGGCCGCCAGAGCAGTTATTTTTCCAGAAGGTAAGCTGGCTGTTATTGCAAACAAAACCAGAAAAGCAGTATGCCATAATACCTGCATCATACCGGCAGGCCAAGCCACCTTCCACAAATAGGGGCTAGCTTTTTTGATCCATTTCCAGGCCGGGATTTTGCTGATGTTCAGCCATCCCTGTCGAATCAAACAAATTAATACAAATAGACATCCACAGCTAACTGAAAAGAATGTCGCCCAAGCCAAGCCCCTGTATCCAAGTTCTGGTAATCCCCATAGACCAAGGCTTAGGCCAAAATCTGCAATTGTATTGACCAGAGTACAGATGATCATGCCAATAAGGGGGATAAACACCTTTTTTTGGGCCCGAAATACAGCATTACTGACAATAAAGAGATAGTAAACAGGTAAGAGAAGTAGAAATACTTGCAGGAAATAGTCGGTTATAGTTCGCAGCTGGACGGGGACATAAAGAAGATCAAGAAAGACTCCTCTCAAGGCATATCCTATCAATCCCAGCAAAACACCCAGGCCAAAGACCAATCCAATTGAGAGTAAGCAATACCTTTGAGCCCGGATCACCTTGCCTGCACCCAGGGATTGGCTCATACTTGAGATGGCCCCGTTGGCCATGGCCATAGCGATAATAAGCAAAAAAAACAGGGTCTGGGTAATCAGGCCAAGTGATGCCTGTATTTGGTCATTGAGCTGTCCAGCTACATAGACATCAATAAAGCCAATCCAAAAATGAAAGAACATCATCAGCGTTTGGGGCCAAGCCAAACGCCATATATTCCTGGTCTGCTCGCCTGCAACCAATTGCTCGGAACTCATGGTTTTGTTGCAAAATCGTATTTCATTAGGAGTCTACAAGCATAGGCGTCAATGACTGACCTTCTGAATACTGGTCTAGATTGACCAAGTTATCGTCAAAGACAGCTTCCCTCTTTGGATGAATAGTGAAGAAGCCACATATCAGCCAAGACAAGTAAGGTCATAGCTTTCAGAACCGGGACTATTCTTGGTATGGCACAAACATCATGCCGGCCCTCAATCTTGTGGGTGACCTCTTCCCCACGTTTGTTGAGAGTCTTTTGTGGGATCAAAATTGATGGGATCGGTTTTACTGCGCATCTGACAAATATGTTCTGACCTGATGATATTCCCCCTAAGACCCCTCCTGAATTATTTTGAGTAAATCCCTCAGAGGTCATGGGGTCATTGTTTCTTGATCCATACAGTTCTGCAGACTCCCTACCGGCTCCAATCTCTACAGATTTGATAGCCCCTACCCCCATAAGGGCATAGGCCAGTCTGGCATCCAACTTGTCAAAAACAGGCTCTCCCAGACCAGCAGGTACTCCTTGAGCAATTATCTCTACCAAGCCGCCAACACTATCCCCTTTCTTACGTGCTTTACCAATTACTTTTTGCCAAATCTCAACGACTGATGGATCCGGGGCAAAGTAAGATAAATTCTGGGCATTTTCCGGCGAGATCAGCTCAGCCTCAATACCGCCTATCTCTCGTGTATAAGCAAATATGTTCAGATTATGAACCGACAAAAACTTTTTGGCAATCGCTCCGCCAACAACTCGAGAGATAGTCTCTCTGCCAGAGGCCCTGCCACCTCCTCGATAATCTCTTATCCCGTATTTGGCCTCATAAGTAAAATCTGCATGTCCAGGCCTATATATATCTTTACCCGGCAAATAGTCTTGAGAACGGGCCTGAGTATTTTCTATATAAAATCCAATTGGTGTACCTGTTGTATAACCTTGAAAGACTCCTGAAAACAATTGGATCCTATCTGGTTCTAGCCTTGTAGTACTTGCCTTATTTCCTCCAGGTTTTCTCCGGTCCAGCTCCTCCTGGACATCATCCTCATTCAAGGGAATTCCAGCAGGGCATCCATCAACTGTTCCACCAAGTCCTGGACCGTGGGATTCTCCAAATGTCGTCAATCGAAATAATCGTCCGAATGTATTACCTGTCATAGAAATTCTGCTAAATATTTTATCTTATTTTTGCAACCATGTTTGATACATAGAGCACAATGTATCTTGATCATACCTTTCCGTTTCGGTTCCACCCTTTTTATTTCTCTGTCTCCAACTCTCATAGAGAATAATAGCAGCGGCTACTGAAACATTCAAGCTTTCCACCATACCACACATGGGGATATAGAGCTCTTTTTGAATAAGTGATTTCAGCTCCGGGCTGACCCCTCTATGCTCATTACCCAAGACTATCGCTGTTGGCAGTGTAAGATCCCATTCCTGAATTGAGGCTGATCTCTGACTTTTCCCGGTCCCGATTATCTGATATCCCTGTCTCTCCAAGCTTTGCATCAATGATTCCGGATAACAATGCCTTTCGATATCAACCCACTTCTTGACTGCCCCAGAACTCTTATGGCCTATCTCGGGAAAGGATTCTTTTGTATAATACAGATGGATAAGGGGGACACCAAATGCATCGCAGCTCCTCATTACAGCGGAGACATTATGTGGATCATGTATGTTGTCCATTACCAGGGTCAAGTCTTTTTGTCTCTTGTTCAGGACTTCCCAAATACGGGCTTTTCGTTGAGGAGTTGCTTCTTTCATAGTCATTTACATTGATTGTAGTCACTTGATTAGTATTAGTATGACTTACTTGGGAGCTGCCTTGTTGTAAACGCCAAAATTGCTTGTTAATAACCAATCTGTCATTTTTTTTAACGGCGACCTTCTAGCCACTTACCCACTTTTTGCCTAGGTGCTTTTAACTTTATTCGCCTATTAAACGTTTCATCCGAAAATCTTTAGTCAGCCATTGAATCACAGTGGGGTTTTACCCATCCATATAAATAAGCCTTAAAAAGGCTACTGCCTTAACAATAAGATGTTTAAAAGAAAGCCCCTTTTCATTTTGTTGCCTACGGCTACATACGTTACCATTTGACCGAGATTTTACCAATCCCAATCTTCTCATTTTATCCCCAATATGACCTCAAAGCAATACTTGGTGTTGAAATCTCTCTCTAAAAACCCAATTAAAGTTTAATTAGTTTTCATCCGGAAACTGCCCTTTTTCCGTTTGACTGCGTCAATCTGC
>CAYUNZ010000163.1:0-6302 GCA_964446205.1 uncultured Desulfohalobiaceae bacterium
GTCTTACGGTTCACAAGTTCACGGTTCTCGGTTCACACTCTTTTAACATGAAAAGAATTTAGCCCACGAAACACACGAAAAAACACGAAAAGAAGAATGAAAATTTATAAGAAAAATTTTTGTCTCACCCAAATTCCTTATGGTTGGGTTAATTTATTACTCCAGTACCTCAGTCAGAGCAAAGGCTATATCTTGAGCAAGGTTGCCACGATAGGGGTATTTTCCCTGGAGATATTGCCCGGCGAGTCCATGCCAATAGACTCCTAGACTGGCTGCTTCTGTAGAAGAAAGCGATCTGGCTTTAAGACTACCTATAATCCCGGCCAGAACATCTCCTGAGCCACCAATGGCCAAGTTAGCACAGGCAAAAGGGGAGATACATGTAGGCTCATTTGGAGAAGCAATGACTGTTCCTGCCCCTTTTAGAACCAAAACACATTCGGTCTGGGCAATAAACTCTTCGGCCATACTAATCCTATCTGCTTGGATCTCACTGGTGGAGATACCGTTTAAACGAGACATTTCCCCGGGATGTGGTGTAAGGATTGTTTCTTTTCCTAGATGTGGCCAAATGTCTTTGTCTTGGGCCAGACAGAACAGGGCATCGGCATCCAGCAGGGTGGGCAGGTTGCATTCTTTAAGATAGGTGTGCAGAAATTCTAAGGCCCCATCCTCTCTTCCTAGTCCTGGTCCTAGAACAACGGCCTGAAAGCTTGACAGGTGGGCCTCAAGCTCATAAAAGGCTGCTTCAGTCCAGTTTTTACCAGGACCAAGCGGTAGGGTCATGATTTCTGGGAAACCCTGTTTTATTTCCTGGGATATGGTTCTGGGACAGGCAACAGTTACCAGTCCGGCCCCTGATTTTAAAGCCCCAAGTGCTGCCAATGTTGGAGCACCTGAAAGCCCGGATGATCCACCGATAATTAGCAAATGTCCGGCAGCCCCCTTGTGTTGAAGCTGACTTGGCTTGGTGAGATAGTCAAAAACATTCTTGTTTAGTCCAATACATTTTGGGGGATGATCTTCTTTGACTGAACAAGGTATACCAATCTCCCCGACAACTAGTTGGCCAAGAAAATCTTGGGCCTCAGGGAGGAACAAGCCGATCTTGATTGCGCCAAAGGTTATAGTGGCATTGGCCTTGACAGCTATGGGACTGGCTTTTCCGGTATAGCCGTTTAGTCCAGAGGGGATGTCAAGGGCCAAAATAAAGGACTGTTTATTAAAACCATTGATATACTCAACCAGGTTGAGATAGTCATCTCTTAGTTGGCCCTGAAAACCAGTGCCTAAGAGCCCATCGACTATAATGTCCGGATGGGGAAGGGAGAGGAGGTCAGATTCAGGTAGATAGTGCATTTGGAGTTTGCTTTTCTGGGCCAGTTTAATGTGATAGGCTGTCTCTCCTGTATATTGATCAAGTGGCCTGGTGTGAAGGACAAGACACTTAGCTTGGCAATTATTAAGATGTCTGGCTAAAGCAAAGGCGTCTCCTCCGTTGTTGCCTGAACCGGCAAATAGAAAGACTGTTTTTCCAGCCAGCTGGTGGATGTGTGATTCTAGGACTTTCAGGGCTTCCCTACTGGCGTTTTCCATAAGGATTTCACCATGGATTCCATAATCTTCAATACTCAATCTGTCCCAGTAGCCCATTTCCTTTGGTGTCGGCAAGGGGGTAAGCATGTTTTAGTCCTCTCTTTTTTCTAGTATGACTACAGCACTTGAGATATTGATACTGTGGGTAATGCTTATATGGTGTTGTGTAACACAAAGTTCCAAAAGACGTGCTAGGGCACGGTCTCTAAATAAGAGTTTTGGCTGACCTGAGGCTTCAGAAAAAACAGATAAGGACTGGAAGGTAATACCCAGACTAAATCCGGTCCCCAGAGCTTTGACCGCTGCTTCTTTAGCAGCAAATCTAGAGGCCAGATAACTTGCTGCTTTGCCAGGTATATGTTTTTGCTCCTCAGTGGTCAGTATTTTTGAAGAAAATTTATGGCCAAATCTTTGCCATATTTTGGCAATACGGTCTATTTCAACGATATCATGGCCAATACCTATGATCATAAGTGTCCAGATTATATGATTCTATCTCAGGAGGCAAAAAAGGAGATAATGTCCTTCATATCCCGAATCGCCTTTTCCATCCCGATCAGTGAGGCCCGGGCAATAATACTGTGTCCGATTGAGTACTCCATAACTCCCGGAATGTTGGAAAAGGCCATGATATTGGTATAATTCAGTCCATGACCCAAATTGACCTTGATTTCCATCTGTTGGGCCAATCTTATACCGTTTAGGATTTTTTCAAGTTCCTGTTTTCCAGTAACCTTATCAGTTGCATCAGCATAATGACCGGTATGTATCTCAATATATTTAGCCCCGATCTTTTTGGCCGCTTCAATTTGATCTGGGTCGGCATCAATAAACAGACTGGAGCTGATACCCTGGTCATGGATTGGAGCCAAAAATTGCTGGAGTTCTTGTTCCCTGCCTATAAGATTTAAACCACCTTCAGTTGTAAGCTCTTGGCGTTTTTCAGGGACAAGGCAAACCATATATGGTTTTAAATCCAGGGATATTGACTGCATTTCCCTAGTTGCTGCCATCTCTAGGTGCAATGGGGTGGAGATGGTCTGTTTGAGTAGCTGGACATCCCGGTCTTGGATATGCCTCCGATCTTCTCGAAGGTGAACAATAATACCCTGAGCTCCGCCTAGTTCAGCTAGAAAGGCTGCATGAACAGGGTCAGGTTCATTAGCTAATCTGGCTTGACGAATAGTAGCAATATGATCGACATTGACAACAAGATATGACATTGCATTCTCCTTCAAAAAGAGTTATTGTGTGTTGATAAAACTTAAAAGTCAAGATAGTCTAATGGACCACATAAAAAATATTATAGATATCCAAGTTTGGTATTTTTATCCGGAAACTGCCCTTTTTCCGTTTGACTGCGTCAATCTTCAAAATTATTCGTCGACCTATTAAGATACGTCTCGTAATTTCTCAATAAGTCCTGGCAAAACTGACTGCAGAGAGGTTCTTCACTCGAAGACTCGTTCAGAATGACAAACAAAGACAATAAGTTATAAAATGTCATTTCTTCGGAGACTTAGGGCAGGCTCTGAGTGAGTTTTCGAACGAAGGATCTCTCCGTCAGGAGTTGTTGAGAAGTGACTATGCCTGCTCATAATTCCTTAATTTCCTTGTCAAACAAAAAAATCTAGTTTCCGAATAAAAAATTAAGTATTTTCATTTCCGGGAATTAGAAATTTCCAGATGAGGTCTAATCCCATTGATTCTTGTTATTGAAATGACTAGAATTGAAATATAAGTTTTGGACTTAATCTGAGGGATTGCTTTTTTAGTCCCTTTAGATGAGCTTAATAAAAAGGAAATCGTGATAACCATTCTCATTATGGAGAGATATAGATGTCAGATACAGTAGTAGCAAAAAGAGTTGACCGATTGGAAGAATTGGTTAAGCAGATAGCTTATGAACATACCAAAACAGAGATGGAATTGCGAAGTTTAAGCAGGGAGATGAAAGAATTCAAGGAAGAAATGAGAGCATACCGTGAGGATACTCAAGCCTTCAAGAACGAAATGAGGGCATATCGTGATGACACTCAAGCCTTTAAGGATGAGATGAGATTATATCGTGATGACACTCAGGCCTTTAAAGACGAGATGAGATTATATCGTGACGACACTCAGGCCTTTAAAGACGAGATGAGATTATATCGTGATGACACTCAAGCCTTTAAGGATGAGATGAGATTATATCGTGACGACACTCAGGCCTTCAAAGACGAGATGAGGGCATATCGTGATGACACTCAGGCTTTTAAAGATGAAATGAGGTTCTACCGTGCTGATACGCAGGTCTTCAAGCAAGAGATGAAGGAATTCAAAGAAGAGATGAAGGCATCGAAAAAGGAAAATGATCGTCGTTGGGGGGATTTGGTCAACAAGCTTGGTACACTAGTAGAAGATATAGTGGCTCCAAGTCTGCCCAGAATAGTCAGGGAAGACTTTGGATTTTTAGAAATTGATCGGTTTATCATCAATGCCCGGGTAAGAGATAAAAAACAAGGGGCTAGAGCTGAGTTTGATGTCTTAATTCTGTCAGGAGATACCCTGTTTGTTAATGAGACCAAGTCTAAACCAAAGATAGAGTATGTGGATGGGTTTATGAAGAAACTGGAGCAATTGCCGATGTTTTTTCCAGAATATGCAAATAAGACCATTGTTCCTTTGTTTTCTTCTCTTTATATTCCGGAAGATGTGTTGACCTATCTGACCAGGCAAAAGATTTATGCCCTAGCCATGGGTGAAGATGTTATGGAGGTGCTCAATATGGAGGAAATAACGTAAGTGCTCAACGGTAAACTTTTTTGTCTTCAATTTTTTGGTAGACGGTAAACGGACAACTGTAAACGTTCTTTCATGTTAACCATCATCCAGCCCTTTTGAAAGGGCTGGACAACGAACAATGAAAAGTTGCCAATAAAATTCTAAAATTATTATTATAAATTTTCATTCTTCTTTTCGTGTTTTTTCGTGTGTTTCGTGGGCTAAATTCTTTTCATGTTAATGGTCACAAATGATAATTAAGAGCTACCTAAAACAGAATCAGGGAGTTACTATAATTGAACTCCTGATAGTCATCGCAATAATTGCCATATTGGCGAGCTTCAGTGCCTCAAGCTTTGTGAATAATATTGCTGATTATAGATTAAATTCAGCTGCAAGGGAGTTAATGACCAATATGTACAAGGCTAAAATGGAAGCAATTAAACAAAATACAAGCTGTAGAGTTGTTTTTGATACCAATAATGAAAGGTATGCTATAAGTATAAAAAATGGTGATGATGGAGTATGGTCGTCAATAGATGATAATGATAATTTGAAAATAGTGAATTTAAGTGAATATTATTCGGGTATTGAATATGGTGGTGGTAGTTCTATATTTGATGCTACTAAGGACAGTGATGATTTACCAGACGATGGAATCTCTTATAACAATAATATAGCTACTTTTAATTCTAAAGGAACTGGAACTTCCGGTTATGTTTATATAGAAAATAGTGAACAAAATGCTTATGCTATTGGTACATTGAGCTCTGGTGTTATAAGGATAAAAAAATGGAAAAAAGACGATTGGACAGATTGAATGAATATTACGGTTTCACTTTGATTGAGTTATTAATAACATTAGCTATTTCCAGTATAATCTTGACTGCAATATATAACTTGTTTATAAGTCAAAATAAGTTATATATCAAAGAACAAGAAATTGTATCTATGGAACAAAATTTAAGAGCGGCTATAGATTTATTATCATATAATATAAGACAAGCTAATTATATCTATAATTCATCAAATAATACGATGATTAAATTTACTATACCTAATAACAGTACTAGTAATAACACTAAACAGTATTCAATTGACAGCACTAATACCCTTCGTAATTTTGGTAATCAACCTGTTGCAAAAAAACTAACAAACTTACGTCTATTATATTGTAGTAATAATTGTAATACTAATTACACCAATGGTAATAATATAAATAGGATTATATTGTCTTTGGAAGCATGTTCAGACAAAGGAAATCTTAATATATCTAATTTAAGCATGAACAAAACCATATATTGTAGAAATTTATGTTTGGAAAATTGATAAGTAAAAAGAAAAATACTTATGGATTTACATTAATTGAAGTATTAGTTTCTATTATTATTTTATGTATTGGTATATTTGCAATTATGTCCATGCTTTCAAATTCAGCAAAAGGTAATTCTGAGGCCAGAAAACTAACAAGGGCTGTTAATTTAGCTTCTTCAAAGCTTGATATTTTTTTATATAATGGTACCTGTAAGAATGCTACGCAAGGGATTTATACTTTAAAAGCTCAGTCTGATTCTGTGTTCCCAAACGGCACTAACAGTACTACTATTAGAAGCTGCAAGGTTACAGTGTCCTGGGAAAGCTATGGGAAAAACAGAGAAATTGAGTTGACAACTTTAAAACAGAAATGACACAAGGTTGAACTTGTAGTATTTTATAATTATTTTCATTATTTGATATAAGCTATGATTAATTTATCAAAACATCCGAATAATCAAGGTTCACTTTTAATCGTTTCCATTTTGATTATTTTTATTTTGGGTATTATTGGTCTTGCTACAATAACTATAACAAATACCGAGTTAATGATTTCCAGAAATGAGAAATTAAGCCAGAAATCCTTTTATATGGCTGAATCTGGAATTGAGCATGCTAAAACAGAGATA
>CAYUNZ010000164.1:0-6301 GCA_964446205.1 uncultured Desulfohalobiaceae bacterium
GGGCTTATAAAAGATATGGCCCAAGTCCAAATTAATCAAGATCTACTCCAGAAATAACCTCTCCACAGTGAAAACAACGGTTGTTTTTTATAGCCTTCTTGGACATACTCATTCCACTTCTTTCAATAACCACATAATTACATTGAGGACATAGGGTATTCTCAGAGGTATGTCCACTTACATTACCAAGATAGACATATTTCAAACCAAGTTGTTTGCCGATTTCATAGGCTTGTTCTAATTTTGATACTGGTGTGGGTTTGTAATTGTCCATTTTATAGGCCGGGTGAAATCGTGAGATGTGCCAGGGTACGTCAGCTCCCAATTCAGAATAAATAAAAGAGGCTACCTGACGCAATTCCTGCTCATCATCATTCAATCCAGGAATTACTAAAGTCGTCACCTCAAGCCACCAACCAAGTTCTAAAATGTATTTGAGGTTGTTCAGTATCGGCTTTAGATTTGCTCCACAATAATTCTGATAAAAGTCTTCCTTAAATGCCTTTAGATCCACATTGATGGCGTCAATATATGGACCGAGTTCCTCAAGACAATATCTGCTCATAAAGCCATTGCTAACCATCACATTCTTTATACCCTTAGACCTAGCCAGCTTTGCTGTATCCAAGACAAGCTCAAAAAATATTGTCGGTTCAGAGTATGTATAGGATATATTGGAGGCATCATAATGTTGAGCAAGCTGAACAATGTAATCAGGAGACAATTCCTTACCAATGATTTTGTGATTTAGTTTAGGGCCTTGAGAAAGTGTATCATTTTGACAAAATTGACAGGAAAAATTGCAGCCAACTGTGCCGATTGATAAAGAAAAGGATCCCGGCTGAAAATGAAACAAAGGTTTCTTTTCAATAGGATCGATATTAATTGCTGCTAGCTTGTCATATACAAGGGTATAAAGACAACCATCTCTATTAATGCGTACTCCGCAATTGCCATATTCTTCTGGAGCAAGAAGACAAAAGTGGTTGCAAAGGCGACACTGTACCGACTTATCCTCTAACTCCTTCCAAAGCTTGGCGGCATACATAATGGTCCTCCATTTTAAGCGACATGCCTAAGCATATACAAAGAGGCATGTAAATGATATAATCATTAAGCAAACCGAATATTAAATTCCAACATACCAGAATTCCTGCATGTTTGACAAATTTAAAAAATAATTATTGATCTAAAATCGTTATGTATATAATCACTTGTACCTGTCAGGTCAACAAGATGAGCATATATTTACTAAAAAAATAGACTCATAAAATCAAACAGGAAAAATTAGTCTGGTAATTTGGCTTTAAAAAATAGAACATCAATTCCCTCAACAATTATTCTTGATAAGCATTTGATTGATGATTATACTAGAAATGAATTGAGATAAATCTCAACATGACTTTATGACCAAGATATTTAATTTCTTATCTATATTTCCAATACAATTTAAATTATATCTTCTATAAGGAGTCTCTATGGTAAATCAAAGCAAGGCCTATAAAGAAGCCGGAGTAAATCTTGAGGCGGCCGATGACTTTGTTGATCGAATTAAAGATATGGCTTCAGGTACCTATACAAAGGGAGTGATTACTGACATCGGACTTTTTTCCGGTATGTTCAAACTAAATAAAGATGAGATGAAAAATCCGGTCTTGGTATCATCCACCGATGGGGTAGGCACAAAGCTAAAAATCGCCAATCAGATGGAAAAACATGATACTATAGGAATCGATCTAGTGGCTATGAATGTTAATGATATTGTTGTCCATGGAGCTAAGCCCTTATTCTTTTTGGATTATTTTGCCACTGGGCAACTAGATGTCCAAAAAGCCGAACAAATTGTTACGGGTATCGTCAAGGGCTGTAAACAAGCCCAATGTGCTTTACTGGGAGGAGAAACCGCCGAATTGCCGGGCTGTTATGATTCAGGGGAATACGATCTATCCGGCTTTTGTGTTGGTCTTGTTGACCAGGATATGATCATTGACGGGTCCAGCATCTCACTCGGCGATAAGGTTATCGGTATTAACTCTTCCGGACTTCATTCCAACGGTTATTCCTTGATCAGAAAACTCCTGAACAAAAATGAGTTTGACCTCCAAAAAAATATTCCTGGCTATGTCCAACCCTTGGGCTTAACTATTTTGGAACCTACAAAAATTTACGTTCAAACCATCTTGAACCTCTTACGCGATTTCCAGATTAAGGGCATGGCCCATATCACCGGTGGCGGTTTTTTGGGTAATCTACCCCGTATTCTGCCCAAAAATGTCCGAGCGGTCATAGACACTCAAACCTGGACTATGAATTCACTTTTTACCTGGATCAAAGAGAATGGGGATCTGGACTGGTCAGAAATGTTCCAAATTTTTAATTGCGGCATTGGTTTGGTCTTGATAGTTGATAAACATGCTGTCGATGATGTCCTAATACGGCTTAAAGGATTGAAAGAAGAAGGGCACTTGATTGGAGAGGTTGCCTATAGAAAGCCTAAAGAATCACCAATTGAACTCTTAAATGTATAAAATCTCAAATTATAACCTTGAGAATTATATCCTTAACTATCCCTTTTATCCGAGACGATTTCATGGGATCCTTTACGTCGGAGCCTAAGCTGTAAGGCGATTATATACAGAACCATAACAATAACAGAAATAGTCGCTGGAAGAGCCGCTTTTGTGCTAAAAAGGGTCAATGCAACCCCACCGGCAATTCCATAATTTTTGAGTACTCCCAAAAGCATAATAGATACAGCGATCTTTTGATTGACATTGAACAATCCAGCAATAATTTCTATACATGTCCCTAGAACAACAATACTTAGTAAGGCAATAGATATTACCGGAATGAGCTCCAAGGGATTATTAAGAATAAGTTCTCGATTCAGGCCAACAATTGTATAAGTAACAGTAAAGAATGACCAATTGGTAATTAGTCCCTTTATAGGGAAGAGGCGTTTCTCCCATTTTCTCCAAAGTATTATTCTAGATGCAATAACTGGCAGTACAATGAGTTCAAGTATTACTGTCAAAAGTTTAACTGGTTGCACTATGGTTACTCCCAGGAAAACAAAGGCAATTAACGGCATACACAAAAGACCTGCAAAATATCCACCCATATTTCCAAACAAGGCATAAGTCCGATTGCCTTGGAGCATATCAGTAAAAGGAATAACCGCCACAGCCGGTGGAGCTGCAGCCAGTAAAATAAAACCGGTATACAATTCCGGATCGGTAATAAGTAAGCTACTAGCCATAATTAGCACTCCGGAAAGGATAAAATAGTTCATTACAATCCCCAGGAGCAAAGGAGAAATAAGCTGTCGTAAGGACTGAAGATCTGTCCCTGAAATAAGCATTATTGAAAAGGTCATAATGAGACCAAGAAGTGGAATGATTAAGGAGCTGGTATATTCGGCCCCATGCCCGAATAAAATCCCAAGAACCAAAGAAAGAAAGAGCAAGAACTCCCTATTGTTAAGAACCTTTATTATCTTCATAGTCAATTACTTTTAAGTTTTAATATTTATCTGGAAAGATCAAAGTTTAATGACTATAGTCTTCAACCAGATAGTAATTCCCATTTTTATTTCCTACTCTTATGTTCATCGAAAAACGTTCACTGAAAACGTTTTGTCATCTTAAATAAGGAGGTCGTATGCCACTTACAAATCCCTTTTGGATTGCTTTTGGAGACATTCACGGCAATCTGAAAAATTTCTCTCAAATTAAAGAGCTCGCTGATGCAAAGGGAGTCATTATAACTGGAGATATAACTAATGCTGGACGAACAAATGATGCTGATAAACTACTCAAAAAAATTAAATCTGTAAATCCTAATATTTATGCCCAAATAGGCAATATGGATTACCCTGAAATAATCACATACTTAGAGCAAGAAGGATGTAATATACATGCTAAAGTGGTCAAACTTAATTCCCAAACCGGACTCATGGGTCTCGGTTATTCCAATCCAACTCCATTTTCCGGTCCGTCTGAAGTGGACGACACTACACTAGCCAAGTGGTTGGACACAACATATAAAAATCTAATAGACGTTGAACATCTTATTCTAGCTACTCATACCCCTCCCTTTGGATGTCAATCAGATCGTTTAAACAATGGCCAGCATGTAGGCAGCACAGCCGTGAAAAACTTTGTTCAACAATATCAGCCTGATGTTTGCATAACCGGACATATCCATGAAGCAATAGCTGAGGAATGGTTAGGGAAAACAAAGGTTATTAATCCAGGAATGCTTTCAGCTGGCGGCTATGTTACCATTGAACAAAACCAAAATGGCTTGGAGGCCAATCTATCCTTTGTTGAGTCCTGTTCTTCGATTCAAGAGTAAGCTATCAACAGAGAATGGCTATGAGCTTAATCTCCTGATAAAGGGTCTGAACTAATATCATTGTTCCTATAACGTATTGTCTTGACTAACCAAGAAAACTTTTGCTAAATTTAAAATGTAATTATGCTTAATGAGCAATTAAAATTATACTCTAATTACAATTTGCTTGGAAAATATCACCTATAGGTTAAAATAGATACTTGTTCAGTCACAACCAAGCATAAAACAATTTTATATCCTATAGCTCAGAGCCAATAACAAGCTTGTTAAGTCTTTGCTCCGAGGTATTTGCCCCATACTCTTCAATATTTTCATATTTAAGTTAAGGAAAAGAGTAGAATGCCTAATTATACAGGAATAAACCATGTGGCTTTAGCTACACCGGATATGCCCGCAACCATCCGTTTTTGGAGAGACTTAATAGGACTAAGACTAATTGTTGGTCTTGGAAAATCCGGTTTTCGACATTATTTCTTTGAGATATCTAAACATGACATGATAGCCTTTTTCGAATGGCCAGAAGTAGAAACAATAACTGAAAAAGATCACGGAGTACCGGTCAATGGTCCTTTTGCCTTTGACCACATGTCTATAGAAGTCCAAAGCCTAGATGATCTATGGGAAATCTATGACAAACTCAATGCTGCCGATTTTTGGGTTTCTGAAATTCTTGATCATGGGTTCATATATTCTTTATACTCCTTTGACCCCAACAACATACCTATAGAATTCAGTGCTCCTAATGAAAAATTCAATGTCCGTAAATATCCTCGGATAACCGACAGTTCTCCTTGCCCGGAAGCCCTTGAAGGTACAGAAGCTCAATCCGGAATCTGGCCCGAGGTCACCAACCCAACTCCTAGTAAAGAACAACACGTCTTCCCAGGAGAAGGAGTTATATCCCTATCAGGAGATCCCTAAACATCTATAATTTTCTCTTAAAGCTAAGGAATTGCCACCATGACACGACTCTTATCAACAAAAGAAGTTTCAGAACTATTGGATATTCATGAAAAGAAAGTCTATAAATTGATCACTGAGCAGAGTCTCCCGGCAACAAAAGTGACCGGTAAATGGCTTTTTCCAAGTCATTTAGTCGAGCAATGGGTGGAAAACAACACTATTAACTATCCCCGTCAACAAGGATATTTAATAAGAACACCAGCCCTTTTCGTAATTGCTGGGAGCAACGATATCCTTCTGGATAAAAGCATATCCTATTTTATGAAGCTTTACCCCGAATATACAGTAGTATTTGGCAATCTAGGCAGTCTGGGAGGCCTAAAGACCCTAAAACAAGGACTGTGCCATATATCCTCCAGTCATCTTGTACAAGAAGATCAACAGGACTTTAATTTCTCCTATGCTGTACAAGAGCTTGATAAGCTTCCGGCTGTAGTCAATTTTTGCTACCGGGAACAAGGCCTTTTAATCTCTAAAGACAACCCCAAAAATATCCAGAGCATTGGAGATCTAAGCCGGGGAGATATACGGATTGTCAACCGCTCACTTGGGACTGGCACCAGACTCTGGCTAGACAAAAAACTCCAGGATAGGGCGGTTCAACCTGACGAAATCAAAGGTTATGATCGTGAGGTACAACGTCACCTAGATGTTGGATTGGAAATACTCTCCGGAAGGGCGGATGCAGGACCTGGAATAAGGACAATCGCCGGACTTTTGAACCTCGACTTTATCCCTATGCATTGGGAGAGATTTGATCTCCTCATATCCAAAGAACGCTTCTTTGATCGAAACATCCAATCTTTCTTAACCATGCTACATGAACAAGAATGGAGAGACCTAAGTCAGGAACTCCAGGGTTATGACCTTACCCATTCCGGAAAAATGGTCTATCCCTCTCAAGAGATCTAATCTGTTAATCAACTACTAACCACCAACTTCTCGCTACTATAATCACTATCCCATACCAGATTATTGTTTT
>CAYUNZ010000165.1:0-6290 GCA_964446205.1 uncultured Desulfohalobiaceae bacterium
GACCAGATTTCCTGTTTGACTTATATTCCTCTCCTTTGTTATAAGCCTTCTCAGTTCAAACTGCCGACCAAGACTACAACATAGACAGATTTTTTTAACATTTTAAAAAAGGGACTTAATCTTATGGAAATCAAATCAGATGAGTGGTATAATACAATAATAGAAGAATTAATGGACATCGAACATAAGATGAATGATGAAGAGACCAATCAAGACCAAATATATAATCCCAGGGGAGAATTAAATTTTGCCATGAACATCGTCAACAACATGATGAAAAAGGGATATTCTGAAGATGAAAACCTAATAAAATTGAGAAATATTATTAGTAACTTAATTGCCCAATACCATAAATTAATGCAACCTGAATAGGATTCAAAGATCTAGTGAAGCAATCTGGGACTGAAAAATAACAGATATAGAGAGATACCTTATCTGCACCAGAGCATTTACTTCGGGTAGATTAAGCAGGGTCAGGCTCCCCCTGCCAGTTTAGAAATACAGGATAAAAAGACCTGATACTGACATGAAAGAATGTTAAACGGTGAACATTCTTCGGTTCTGTGATCACTTTACAAACAATAAATTGCTGCAGCCAAAAGAGGAATCATAATCTCGTGATGGCCTGTTATAGAATAGCCATTACCTCCATCCTGGACAGGTCTTTGGACAACATTAATTAAAGGTCGGTAGTGTTGGATCATGTCAAAATTGGCTGTTGTCAAATTTGTAACCGGAGAGCCTAAATTTCTGGCTACAGAAAGGGCTTTTAGGAAAACCTCAGGCATAATGACCGCACAGCCTAAATTAAGGACCACCCCACCGTTATTGAGCCTGGACACAGTATGGGCAAAAATACGAAAATCCTTCATGGAAGCCTGCCCAATAGACGCTCCGTCAGCAGATGGATGTTGATGAACAATATCTGTACCTATCCCGACATGGACAGTAAAGGGAACAGATATATTATGGGCATTAACCAACAATGACCTTTGTCCAAAAGGCGGTTTTATGTCCGACAAACTGATACCGAGGGACTCACCAAAGCCGAGCTCCTCTCTGGCAGCTTTGCTAGCTGATTTGTTCAATACCCCGGCTGTCTCTGAAACCATACCAAAGGAACCGTCTTTTAGCTGTTCAAGGACATCCTCCGAGGTTTGTCCCCACAGGGCCAACTCAGTATCGTGAATAGCTACTGCCCCATTCGAGGCCAAATGAGTAATATAGCCCTTTTCCATCAAGTCTATCAAAATAGGAGCACAACCAGTCTTGATGACATGCCCCCCAAGCATGACCAGGACCGGCTTATTTCTCTCCATTGCTTCGCGGATTTTTCTGGCAATAGACTTCAAGTCCTCTGCCTTTAATACCTTGGGAAGGCCTTTGAAAAGATCGTTGACAGACATCTCAGGTCTTGGCGGTAAGGCATCTTGCTCCACATTGACCTTGGAGCTTCGTTGACTCAGTGAATATGTTCTTACCTTATTTATATCTATCTCTTTGTACCGCCCCATATTCCTCTCCTACGTCAGAAACTGACTATTGAGACCTTGTAGTTAGCTCCATGGTAGAGTCCTACCTTTAGCCACTGCTTCATTTATCTCATCACGCATCGACTTGGCTGCCGAAGAGGCAGCCAGGGCATAATCTCTTTCAGACAGTTCCTCCTTCCAAGGGCTTCCTTTAAAGGCATAAATCACTGATCTTGAGGCATTGATAACAGCACCTAGACCATCAGGATTAAAACAGGGCAAAACATCCTTAGCTGACCCCCCTTGAGCCCCATATCCCGGGACCAAGAAAAAGCTGTCAGGCATTATCTTCCGTAACTTCATGGCCTCATCTGGATAAGTTGCCCCAACTACTGCCCCCACAAAGGTATAGCCCAAAGCACCCTTTTTTGATTCTCCAAACTCGTGAACCATTCTGCCGACCACTTGATAAACTCTGCCCCTCGGGCTGGTCAAATCCTGAATATCCCCAGCAAAGGGATTCGAAGTACGAACTAGAACAAATATGCCTTTGCCCTGACTATCAGCTGCCAAAGTGAAAGGCTCGATCCCATCTCGTCCCAAATATGGATTAACGGTCACAGCATCTGCATCAAAAGCAGATGGTGAGTCCAGAGCTGAAGACAGCACAGGTCCCAGAAAAGAGTGGGCATAGGCCTCAGCAGTACTGCCGATATCATTACATTTTGCATCAGCCACAACCAGCAAACCATGCTGCTTGCTATATTCGATAGTCTTGGCAAATATTCTGAGCCCCTGCCAACCTAAACACTGATAAAAGGCAATTTGTAGTTTGACAGCTACTACATAGGGAGCAATAGCTGTAATCAGCTCTTGATTGAATTCCCATATAGCCTCGCTCAAGTCTTGGCAAGAAACAACTTGCCCCCTTGTGGACTTTGAAAAGAGCAAATCAGGCATCATCTGTGGCTGAGGATCAAGACCTACTATTACAAAGCTTTTTTTATGGCGAATCTGTCTGATTAATCGGTCCCCAAAGTGCTTATCCTGATTCATGGTTATGTCCTAAAATCTAGTACTTCCAATTTTTATTTTACTAAATCGGTTCAAAATCTTACTAACTCCTTACTCCACACCCTTGCTAAAAGCTAAATTCATTATAGTGCCGGACATCGAATTGACAACTATCCGTAGAAGCCTAACTTGAAGAACTGGAATCAGGAGTCCTCTAATCGGCCATAATCATCGCTTAACCTAACAATGTCATCTTCACCTAGATAGCTACCAGTCTGAATCTCTATAAGTTCAAGCGGAATCCGGCCGGGATTTTCCAGACGATGCTTGGTACCTAAAGGTATATATGTCGACTGGTCCTCACTAAGGATCATTTCAGACTGGCCATTGATTATTTTGGCTGTACCGTGAACAACTACCCAGTGTTCAGCCCGGTGGAAATGCTTTTGCAATGACAGTTTAGACCCTGGCTTGACAGTAATCCTTTTGACCTGGAATCTTGGTTCATAATTAATGGTCTCATAGCTCCCCCAGGGACGGTAAACCTTGGAATGTGTTTCCGCCTCCTGCCGTGAGGCAGACTTGAGACGGTTAACCAGGATCTTAACATCCTGAACCCGGTCTTTGGAGGCAATCATTATTGCATCAGCCGTCTCGACCACAACCTGATCCTTAATACCCACTGCAGCCACCAACCGAGAAGTAGCATGTAGATAGGAACCTTCAACTTCATGAATCAATACATCACCCAGAACAACATTGCCAGAGTCATCCTTTTCTTTGACCTCCCATAATGCATTCCAAGACCCCAAATCAGACCACCCTGATTCAAGTGGGACCATAGCTCCCTTGTCAGTATGTTCCATAACAGCATAGTCAATGGAATTATTAGGACATTGCTGAAACCATCCCCTGTTCAGCCGCAAGAAATCCATATCTTTGTCAGCCGCCTCAAGTGCTTTTTGGCAGGCCTTGATCATCTCCGGATCACTCTTTTCCAGTTCACTCAAATAGACATCGGCCCTGAACATAAACATACCGCTATTCCAGCAGTAACCACCAGATTCAACATAAGTTTTTGCACTTTCTTTATCTGGTTTCTCAACGAAACGCTCAATAGCAAAGGCATCACTAGCCAAGCTTCCTCCTTGTCTCAACAAAGGTTCTCCCTTTTTGATATAGCCGTAACCTGTCTTAGGATCGCTCGGTACAATCCCAAAGGTAACCAACCTCCCCTGTTCAGCAAAATCATAACCTACAGCTACAGCCCGTTTTAGCTCCTGATTTCTTTGTATATAGTGATCAGCTGGCAGGATTAAAAGGACAGGGGATTTTTCTTGGCTTAGGGCCTGAAATGCAGAGACAGCAATGGCTGGAGCAGTATTTCTCCCGATTGGTTCAAGGATAATGTTTCCAGGCTGAAGCTCTAGCTCCCTAAACTGTTCTGCGACCATAAAACGATGACTCTCATTACAGATAGCGATAGGAGATCTGACCTTTTCAATATCCAAAAGCCGAAGAACTGTATCCTGAAACATGCTCTTTTGATCAATAAAACTAATAAATTGTTTTGGGGCCTGACTCCTGGACAAGGGCCAGAGCCGTGTACCCGATCCACCACTAAGGACAACAGGTACTATCATGGTCCTTACTCCTTTGTTGCTATTAATGTTTTGTCTTTAATCACTACAAACCAAGGATTCTTCAGGTCACTCCGATTGTATGTCAAAGGCAGACCAGTCTCCCAGACCATAAATGAAGTGTTGGCATGCTCCGCTATAGCCTGACCAGCTGCTGTATCCCACTCCATGGTCGGTCCAAAACGGGGATAAACATCTGCTGAACCTTCGGCTACACGACAAATCTTTAAAGAGCTGCCGGCTGATATAAAATCAACCTGCCTAAATCTTTGCCTCATCCTCTGGACAAAGGATTCCAAGTCCGGACTTGGATGAGACCTGGAGCCTACTACAGTCAAAGTGTCCTGATTGACCCTGTCCTGAAGAGGCAAAACTTGGGCCTGTTCCAATAATTTTGAAATAGGGGACATTTGATCAATCGGCCTGTCCAGATAAAACGAACCCAGACCAGAGGCAGCCATATAGATCTTCCCGGTAACAGGGATAAAAACAACCCCCAGGATTGGCCTTGACTGATGGATCAAAGCAATGTTTACTGTGAACTCACCATTTCGTTTGACGAATTCTTTGGTCCCATCCAGAGGATCAATAATCCAGAGAGGATCCCAATACCGGCGTTGCTCATAATCAAACAGGTCCCCTTCTTCGCTCAAAACAGGTATAGAGGTTGCAGATAGGATATCCATAATCTTTTGGTGAGCAGACAGATCAGCCCTAGTCAGAGGGGAGCTGTCAATCTTAGATTCCAAGCCGATATCCTCAGAGTCATAGACCTGTAATATTGCCTCCCCAGCTAACAAAGAGGCCTTTAAAGCTGACTGTAGCAAATCTTCTATGGATTGCCCATGCAGATGCGCAGCCAGATGTGAAGCAGCCAAATGGTTTTCAGAGCACTTATTTTGTCTCATCCCTTTCTGACCGGGAATATCAGACATATATCCTCCCTAACAAAGCTCTTCTTTAGTCTGTCGACCTTTAATTTCTAAACTAATCAGTCCTGATTTGCTTACAAACAGATGCTATGAAAAAATAAATATAAAGTAAATCAACAAATTCGTCATCTATTGTAATTGGTGGACCAAATCTGTTTTCTATCTTCAACCTAGATCAGAATTTTTAATCAAAATCAGTTTCAAAATCCCCAAAGGAGAAGTCATGATTACCATAGAGGAAAAACAAAAACAATTTGATATCTTAAAGACCTCAATCCTTAATTGCAGGCAATGTGACCTTGCCTTGACCAGGACAAATGCCCTACCGGGAGACGGCAATCTCGAGGCAAGGCTCATGTTTGTAGCCCAGGCCCCAGGTGAGAGAGAAGACCAAGAAGCCTGTTTGTTTATCGGACCCTCCGGCCAGATCTTTGATCAGCTCATTAAAAAGGCTGGCCTTAGCCGTTCCTCAATCTATTTAACCAACCTGCTCAAGTGTACCTTGCCCAAATGCCGTAAACCTAAAACAGAAGAAATCTCAGCCTGCCAAACATTTCTTAAGCAGGAAATCGACCTTATTGATCCAGATATCATTGTTCCATTGGGATTTTATGCATCCAGATCCCTGCTACATTTAAATGACTTAACTTCTCCGCAGGACAAGAAAGACTTTGAACAATACATGGGACAACTTTTCTGGAGCGGGAAGAAGAAGGTTTATCCATTACCACACCCTACCTCAATTCTTCATACTCCAGAGAATAAACCACTGGCTGAGCATCTATACGTTAAGCTCAATGTCTTGTCCCAAGTCTGCAAATGGTATCCCCTCTGTCCCATGAAGCGACTCTTTAAAAAAGGGGCAATCAAAGAGTCTTGGATCCAGCTATACTGTACCGGCGATTGGGGATCATGTACCCGTTATGCCTTAGAAGCTAGAGGAGAGTACCATCCTGATTGGATGCTGCCTGACGGAACATTGGATGAAAATCTCAAAAAATGGCTTTAATCAGGATTTAATCAGAAAATTATCTTTTTCAACTTCATTGCGACAATTTTCAAAATTATTCATCTAAGTATTGGGTTGTGGGTTGTGATATGGATTGCAGACTAAATGAGGTTTGACAACAAAATATGGAAAGATCCAAAGTTGAAAGTCCAAAGTTAATATTATCCTTTAATATCCATGAGCCGTGCAACCGGCCCACAACGGATAATGAAAATTCCGATAA
>CAYUNZ010000166.1:0-6220 GCA_964446205.1 uncultured Desulfohalobiaceae bacterium
GGTGGTTATAAAATTCTTTCATGCTTGGTTGTGCCTGAAAAGGCATGTGAGTTAATATGAAAAGAATGTGGACCGTGGACCGTTGACCGTGAACCGAAGAAAATAAGAACAAAGAAATCATATCTTAATTTCTTCATCTTGCGGTTCACAGTTCACGGTTCACACCTTTCATGCTTCGTGGTGGCAGACCATAGGTATTGATAATTACTATTCCTTCATCCATGGCGGCAGCTTGATCTCGCCCTGAGCTATGGACTTGGGATAAACAACGACCCGCTTGCCGTCCTGCCATTGGACAATGCTGCCTACAGCTCCTTCTTTGGGATCGTTGCTGGGGATGACTTGATGGGAGTTGGGATCAAACCTGATCCGTCCGTATACACCCATCATATCTGTCTTCTCCAGAGCTTTGATGACTTTGTCTGTCTCTATGGTACCGGCCCTTTCGATGGCATCCTTTAGGACATAGACTGCCATATAGCTGCTGGAGGTGCCCAGGCCTTCCGGTGCTACATCCCATTTCTCTTTATAGGCATTGTAAAAGTCCATTGTCCAGGGGGTGGCATTGCTCGGGGCGTTACCAGCATTAACGACATTGCAGAGGCAGTATTCGCCTTTGCCGTCTGTGGCCTCCCAAAAGCCGGGCTGTTCGGCGGCGCAGAGTGTCGAGCCAAAAGGCAGGGCCGGGATCTTCAGGTCGTACCATTGCTTTAAAAGGATGGAACTCTCAGGCATATCCATCCAGAGACTGATAACTTCGGCATTGGTCTTCTTCACTTTGAGAAGCCCTTGAGAAAAGTCGCCTGTTCCGGTTGGATAGGTCTCCATGCCTGTCATCTTCCAGCCTTTCTTGCCAGCCACCTTGCCCAGGATCTCTCCGCCTTTCCTGGCATGCTCCACATCCTGGGCCATAACAAAGAGCCTGTTCAGCTCATATTTGTCATGGATCTGCATCAAGCAGTCCATGCACTCCTTGACCAATTGTTTGGCCTCTCCGTGGATGCGGAATTGGTATTTGAACTTGTCATAGTTGTCTTTGACCCTTTGATGGATTTTGGGGCTGAGCGACCCTGTAGTCAAAATGGAGATGGTCTTGTATTTGGTAAGTAAGGGCATAGTGGCGATAGCCGCTTCTGAGCGAACAGGTCCGCCTATGAGGAAGTCGGCATTTTTCTGGAGGATTAATTTTTCCACTGTCATCAGGGACTCGCTGACCGGGACTCCCGGGGCCAGATCCCGGGTGTCCATGGCTACTACTTCAAATGGCCTTTTTTCGCCATTTATATCCACGCCTCCTTGGGCATTGATCTCTTCCACAGCCAGATTGACGCCCCTTTCCGCGTCCCAGCCATAGAGATAATCAAGAGCCAGCGGACATCCGATAGTTATGGGTTCTTCAGCCTGAGCCCAGGGAACTGTAAATAGTGATATGCCGATCAACAAGAGGAGTATCCGTAAAAATTTTCTAATTTTCATGGTTGTTGCCTCCTTTAAAAAAGGTTAAATAAAATAAGAGAACTCTTGTGAACTTTTTGTTTAGATTTACAAAACCCTGACTGTTTAGCAATAAAGATTTTTTCAAAAGACCAAACTCATACATAGAACCAGATAACTATAGGTTGTTCATTCACGGATGATTTTTTAAGGATAAAATATTATATAATATATATACTTAAGTATTAGTTAAAAAATAAGTTATGTCAATAAAAAAAATGGAAAAAAAGAACCTGGGCAATTACTTGATTAGCTATCATGCCTTGACCCTTGAACATCAAGATTTTGGACTTATTTTTAGCTACTAGAGCTAGGCCTAAAGTTGTTATTTCTGACTCAGGAAGGATAAGAAGAAAGAGGAAGATAAGAGGGTAATAGGCAGGTGTAGTCTTTTTATTTTTTAGATAGACATTTACTCAACAATAGTTATCCAAGTTTGCTTTTAACAGACAACACTTGTCTAACTATAGTTATGATTATCAATTGTGTAAAAACTAAAATATGGAGACTGTAGCAAGGAGGGGAAAAGATCTGGGCCTTTAATAAGAAAGGCCCCGTCAAGTCCTGGATCATTTTTTGCTCAGGGCTTGTTGCTCAAGAAAGGATTGGATGTTTTGGTTAAATGTCTCTGTCTGTTCAATATGAATGGCATGTCCGGACTTGGGGATTTCCTGGACTGTTGCTTGAGGGATCCTTTCGGCAATTAAATGGGAATTCTCAGGCGGAATAAGGATGTCGTCCTGTCCAGTCATGACTAGGGTCGGTGTCTTGATGTTGGAGAGGCGTTTGGAGCAGTCAAAGCCTTGAATTGCTTCTTGTTGGGCCTGAAAGGCATGTAATGGCTGCTCAGGTATCAGTTTTTGACCTTGACGATACAGATTCAGGATCTCCGGATGATTTTTTCGGGTATACTGGCTGAATAGGAGGGGTATATTTTTTTCAACAATTTCTTCTTGGCTTAGACCTTCATTGGAGATAAGCCTTTGATAGATGTCCGAAGAGGTCGGGATATGGAGGTCTCCGCCCGGATGGGTGGCACATAGGACCAATGCCCGAATACGATGAGGCAGGAGCAGGGCCAGTTCCTGAGCGATCATACCACCCATGGAAATACCAACTGCACAAAATTCCATAATACGGAGTGAATACAATAAATGGACCGTATCAAGGGCCATTTGCTCTATATTGTATGGGCCCTGTGGTTTAGAGGAATTCCCAGCCCCTCGATTGTCAAAAATAATACATTGGTAGTCATTTCGAAAGAAATCGACTTGTTCCTTCCATGACCAATGACCTCCGGATAATCCACTAATAAAAATAATTGGGAATCCCTGACCATGGACTTCATAATAGAGTTTGATGTCATTGCATGAACAAAATGGCATGTTTTTCTCCTGCTTCAAGACTTAAGAGATTGTTATTGTTTGACAGGTGAACGAATTATATTTATTAAAATAGAATTAGAACAATTTACAATCCTTTGTTTTGATTGGCCAAGACTGCAGATGTTATCTGCAATCAATTATTTGCCAATTACTGAAGTTTGATAATTATGAAACCCAACTCGTTTTTTAGGAGGTAGTCATGATAACTATAAAAGTCAATGGAATGACCTGTAAACATTGTGTTCAAGCTGTGACAAACGCCCTGAAGGGTATTGACGGGGTCAAGGATGTTAGCGTTGATCTGGGTAAAGGGGAGGCCAGCTTTGAAGAGGAAAAGCCGGTAGACATGGAAACAATAAAAAAAGCCGTACAAGAGGCTGGCTACCAGGTTGGCTGATAAATGTTTATCGTGAACCGTTGACCGTTGACCGAAGAGATAAGAATAACCTCCAATGGGGTTGAGTGCTTTTAATTGTTTAACTTTGATTTTACCGATAACCGATAACCGATAACTCTTTCATAATTCGTTGTGCTTGTCAGGGCATGGGGGTTAACATGAAAGAACGTTTACAGTTGTCCGTTTACAGTTTACCGAAGAATGGGGAAACAAAGATCGAATGTAATCTACCGGGAGAAAAATTGGAAGCACATATTTCTTTTTATTTCTTCAGTCAACGGTCAACGGTCAACATCTTTTTCATGTTTCGTTGGGCCCGTCAGGGCATGGGGGTTAAGAGGCAAGTATGAGTCAAGGACATGATCAAGAGAGTCAGGCTTCGGGACAGATCCAGGAGACCTTCATTATTAAAGGTATGCATTGTGCCGCCTGTTCGGCTCGAGTGGAAAAGGCTGTTTCCGGTCTTGACGGAGTCAATCAGGCCGACGTCAATCTAGTCACAGAGAAGATGAGGGTGGAATGGGACCCGGAAAAGGTCGATCAGGAGACAATTCTGAGTAAGGTCAGAGATGCCGGATATGAGGCCGAGGTGCCGAAATCGCAATCAGTGGTTGATTTGGCCATAAAGGGCATGACCTGCGCTGCCTGTTCAGCCCGGGTGGAGAAGGCCTTGAATGCTGCCCTTGGTGTCTTTGAAGCCAGGGTCAATTTGGCTACAGAAAGGGCCCATATCCGGTTCGATCCCTTGCAGACCAATGTTCGGGCCCTTGAAGAAGCCGTGGCCAAATCCGGCTATGAGGCAGAGACCCTGAGACAGGAGGAATCGGATCTCTTAAACCAGGAACGGGAGATGGAGACCAGATTGGCTGATCTTCGTCTGCGTCTCCTGGTATCCCTGTCTTTGGTAATTCCTCTTTTTGTCATCTCTATGGGCGAGCTGGTCGGTTTGCCCTTACCTCTATTTATGGCCCCTGCTCATTCTCCGTTTATTTATGCCCTTATTCAATTTGTCTTGACCGTGCCGGTTATGTACCTGGGCAGAGAGTTCTATTTTCAGGGTATCCCCAGCCTGCTTCGTTTGGGTCCAAATATGGATTCACTTATTGCTGTTGGTACAGGGGCGGCATTTGTCTACAGTACCTGGAACCTGGTCGAAATCAGCCTGGGACATGCCCCTTATGTCAAGGCAGGCGATCTGTATTTTGATTCTGCCGCGGTTATCATCACCCTTATCACCCTGGGTCGATACCTGGAAAACCGCTCCAAGTCAAAGACCTCCGAGGCGGTCAAGCAGTTGATGGAGCTAAAACCAGAGACTGCCACCCTGATCCGGGGTAATGAATATGTTTCTGTCCATGTCTCTGAGATCCATCCCGGAGACTTGCTTATGGTCAGGCCGGGTGAGAAAATCCCTGTTGACGGACAGGTTGTTGAAGGTCATTCCAGCGTTGATGAATCTATGCTGACAGGTGAGAGCCTGCCGGTCAGTAAAGATCCCGGGGCAGAGCTTGTCGGCGGGACATACAACAGCCACGGGACCTTTAGAATGCGGGTTGAAAGGGTCGGCCAGGAGACGACCCTGTCCAAGATCATCAGGCTTGTTCAGGAGGCCCAGGGGTCGAAAGCGCCCATAGCCAATCTTGCCGACAAGGTCAGCCTTTATTTTGTCCCGGCGGTCATAGGCCTTGCTTTTCTTTCTGGTATGATTTGGTATTTCGGGGTAGGTGTTAATTTTCCTTTTGCCCTTAGGATCTTCGTAGCGGTCATGATCGTTGCTTGCCCTTGCGCTCTGGGACTGGCTACCCCGACCGCCATTATGGTCGGGGCAGGTCGGGGGGCTCAGCTGGGTACCCTTATCAAGAGCGGACAGGCCCTGGAGACAGCCAGAGGGGTGCAGACGATTGTCTTTGACAAGACCGGGACACTTACCTTGGGTCAGCCGGAACTAACCGATTATGAAATCTTGTCAAACGATCTGTTTAATGAGCAGGATCTCATTGAGATTGTCAGGAGTGTAGAGCGGGAGTCAGAGCATCCCCTGGCCAAAGCAATACTAAGAGGTCTGCCTGAAAAGAGCGATTCGGTTTGGTCCAAAACGGACGATTTTGAGGCTATACCCGGCCTGGGAGTAAAGGCCGCTATTAAAGGTCACCAAGTCCTAATAGGGACAAAGGCCTTTGTTCAATCTCAGGTCTCTTCCAAGGAGTCGACCAAGAGAGTTGAGGATCAAGCCGAGAATTTTGCCCAATCCGGCAAGACACCAGTTTTGGCCAGCATAGACAAGGAACCTGTTGCCGTCTTTGCCTTGGCCGACGAACTGAGGCCTGAAGCTAAAGAGGTAATTAAGAAACTTCATGATATGGGGCTTCGGGTCATGATGCTGACTGGCGATAATGAACAAACAGCCAGGGCTATCGCCGGGCAGGCCGGAATTGATGAGGTCCTTGCCAATGTATTGCCGGACAAGAAGACCGAGGAGATAAAGAAGTTGCAAGAACAAGGGGCCAAGGTAGCCATGGTCGGTGATGGCATCAATGATGCTCCAGCCTTGGCCCAGGCTGATCTGGGTATGGCCATGGGTTCGGGTATAGATGTGGCCATAGAATCCGGGGATATAGTCCTTATGAGGTCAGATTTGTACAGTGTCCTGACAGCTGTCTCCCTTAGTCGGGCTACTGTAAGAAATATCAAGCAGAATCTCTTTTGGGCCTTTGTCTACAACTCTCTGGGCATCCCGGTTGCCGCCGGAGTTTTGACCATTTTCGGGGGACCAACGCTTAATCCGATGATTGCCGCCGGGGCCATGGCCATGAGTTCAGTATCCGTGGTCAGCAACGCCCTGCGCCTGCGCTACTTTAAGCCTGAGTACGGCAGGTGATACTAATCTAGTGTAACAGTTTAGCCGTGTTACAAATTTGATATTTTGAAAAAGGGCAATTCTTTG
>CAYUNZ010000167.1:0-6135 GCA_964446205.1 uncultured Desulfohalobiaceae bacterium
ACAACACCGGTGTTATAGGCACCGGCAGTGTAAGCCATATCAATGATCCCTGCTTGAAGTGATTCACATCCCTGTGTTGGAGCAAAGACTTCAGGGCCACCTATGTAGTTCAGGCTGATATTGACATCTTCTCCTCTCTCGTTGACCATATCAATAAGCATATTCAGGCCTGGTTTTGAAGGGTCCATTTTGGTTGGCCAGGCGGACCATAGTTTGAGTTTGACAGAGTCGGAGGCAGCAAATGTATTCTGTCCCAGGAGACAACATAGCAAAAATACAAGACAGCAAAGAAGATAAGTCTTTACATTCCCTTTTGTTCTCATAATAAACCTCCTTATACATGTTTGTTTGTTGAGTGATATGGGTTTATGCCTTAAAAAGCCTCTTTTTTCTGCAATGGCTGGAGAGATTTAACAATCACATTTTGATGGATGTATTAAATTTGATCTTGAATAGTCGTGAAAGATTTGAGTTTATTGAAACGTTTATCAACTATATGTTGGATTTGCTCTATTTCCTCAGTATCTAAGTGCTTGAATTTGCCCATTAGCTTTAAATAGTCCTTAATGGGTTTAGGTCTTTTTATTTCTTGAGTAATCGTATAATGACCATCTTTGTATTCCCATAGTGGGAAATAGTTTGTTTCAACAGCCAATTGACAGAGATCGATCACAGAATCGGTTGATGTCCTCCAGCCAGTAGGACAAGGGCTTAAGAGATGAATGTAGGAAAGACCGTTTTTGACCTCCATAGCCTTGGTGAGCTTTTGGGCATAATCTTCAGGGTAGCCTATTGTGGCCGTAGCAACATAGGGTATCTCATGAGCGGCCATAATGAAGGGTAGATTCTTGGCCGGCATCTGTTTCCCTCTTTTTTTTGTGCCAACTGGTGTTGTTGTTGTCCAACTCAAATACGAAGATGTACCACTTCTTTGGATACCTGTATTCATAAAGCCTTCGTTATCATAGCATATAACAATAATATTTTCGCCACGTTCGGCAGCTCCGGAAAGGGGCTGAAAGCCGACATCAGCAAAGCATCCGTCACCAGCAAAACAGACACATTTTACATCTTGTCCGATCTTTTTATAGTATCTCTTGAGACCTGCAGCAGTTGAGGGGAGATTGGTCATATTGGTCATATGAGCAGGAACATTACAATAAGTTTGCATACCCATACCACAAATCATCAAGACAGCACAACCTGGGGCGCCAAAGAGAAAAGTATCTTTCCCCAGGACTTTCATTGTAAAGCGCAAAGATAGCTCAGCAGGGCATCCCAGACAAAGGGGTGAGCCTTTTTGAAATACATCGGGGTTGAGATACTTTATAATATCTTGACTTCTTAAAAGGGATAGTAGTTTATAAGGGCAGTTATCTACACATTCCGGTTCACCGTCACATAAGTCACATTTGATTGTTTGTCTTGACTCGGCATTATAATGAATACCCCCATATGGACACATCATGGAACATAATCCGCAACCTAAGCATTTACTTTGGTCAATTCTTACAATGCCATCATCTGGGTTTTTGCTGATCGCACCAGTAGGGCAATATTCCTGGCATACAGGTTCACAACACTGATTACATACTATTGGTGTATGAAAGTCAACTTCCGGTAAGTGAATACTTTTTATCCCCTTACATTTTTGTTCACATATATTACATGTGTCCGGACACTCATTTTCTGGGCAATGCAGAGTGTTATAGAAATATTTCTTCATTGTCTATTCCTTGTTGTATCAGTGTTCTAAGGAGAAAGTCTGTTTTTTTTCAGCTTCATGCATGAGCCACAAACTAACTTCGCGAGGTTTTTCCAAAAGAAGATCCTTATAGCCACTGATGTCGACTTTGTTTTCTATAAGATATTTAATTACACCTGAATCAATATCTATATTGAAAAAATTGGCTCCAATAATTTTGTTTTCTCGAAAAACAATTTTTTTGTAGCTCATTGTTTGAGGGTTTTTCTCCATAAGGCATTCCTCATTCTTTGATGCCTTTTCACCAACAGATATAGCCAAGTGTCCAAAAAAATTGAATATATTTTGCGAAAGCCATCCTTTATACAGATAATTTTTGCCTATCATATTAGAACCAGCAATTTTACCTTGATCCACAGCACTTGGCCAGATCAAGCTGAGATCGTATTGTCCAGAAATTAGATGTGGTGATTCTGTGACATCGCCTGCCGAGTATATATTGTCAACATTAGACTTCATGGCTTTATCGACCACAATCCCTTTGTTGATTTTGACATGGCTGTTGTCTAAAAAGGAAAGTCTGGGAGCAACTCCTATAGCGGCAATGATCATATGGGCCTTGATAGTATTTCCTGAATCAAATTGGATGGTAGAAATATGACCATCTTTTTTTATGTTTGAGACCTCGCCCCATGAGAGATGAATTTTGATATTGTTGTTTTGAAATAACTTAATAAAAAACTCATCAAGTTCTTGATCAAAATATTGACGAAGGATCCTTTCTCTTGGAGCAACTATGGTTACATGATGTCCAGCTTCAGATAAGGCTGCGGCCAACTCCATTCCAACAAAACCTGCTCCAATAATGACAATCTGACTCTCTTCCTCGAGTTCTTTAAGTCGAAGATAATCATCCATGATATGGAATCCTGAAACCTCTGACTGTCTCATTATCGGTTGAAGAATAGGTTCTGATCCGGAGGCAATGAGTAACGAGTCATATTGCTCATTTTGACCATCATCATAGATTACTTGATTTATATTGGTATCGATTTGTTTGACATATTTTTCCTTAACCAAGGTTGCTTGCATGGATTCAAAAAATTTGTCTTCAGCCATAAAGACATTGTTTTCGTCTATTCTTTTTGTGATCAGGTATGGCAGAGACATTGGGGAATATGGGAGATGATTTTCCATAGTTACTAATTTGATTTCATCATCAGATCCCAGTTTTCTCATTTCTCTTAAGGCACTTAATCCTGCGGCACCACAACCAACAATGAGGTGTTTTTGTTTTTTCACGATATAGTTCTCCTAGTTTTCTAGCGAGAGCCAGGTAACTGACGGGATTGGTTGGCCATTTAAAGCGTCAAAGGTTGTGTCTATGACATGACTTATTTGTTTTGGAGTGATATCTGCGCCTCCTAATCCGGCAATAAAATTTAAAAATATTGATGGAGGCGATGAAAGGTTACTGAATAAGGGTTTCAATTCTGAATAAACATGACCACAAAACCCTGAGTAAAATACATTTCTGTCGATGACAGCCAAGTTTTTTTTGCCTTGTAGGGCCTTGATCAATCTTGGACCAGGGAAAGGTCTGAAAAGTCTGATTTTGATGAGTCCAACTTTTGTCCCGGTTTCCCTTTTAAGATCTATAATCCCTTTTGCTGTTCCAGTACATGAACCCATGGTGATTAGAATTACTTCTGCGTCTTCTGTTTTGTATTCTTCTATTTGACCACCATACCCATATCCAAAAATGGTTTTAAAATCCCTGTCAATCTGTTCACTTTTTTCTTGAGCTCTTTGCATGGCAGCACAGTGTTTGAATCTGTACTCGGAATATAGTTCCCCTGGGAAGGTATAACTGGAAAAAGTCATAGGATTTTCGAGGCATAATTTTGGTTCGATTTTTCTGGGGGAAACTGGTGCAAGAAAACGGTCGACATCTTTTTGATAATGAATGTCAACTCGCTGGGATTGATAAGAGAGATAAAAACCTTCATAACATACATTAACCGGGAGGAGAATGTCCGGATCCTCAGCAAGACGATAGGCCATTATGACCATATCCAGAATTTCCTGACATGATTCAGCGTAAAACTGAATCCAACCTGAATCTTTGACAAGGATGGCATCCTGCTGTCCAGCAACAACCCCATGAGGACTGACTTGTTCTCTCATAGCAATGGCCATGACAATGGGAAGCCTGTTTCCGGCGACAAAAAGATAGGCATCATACATGAATGACAGCCCTTGGGATGAGGTAGAGGTAAAGGTACGGCCTCCTGCAACCGAAGCGCCAATCAAACTACTAAGAGCAGAATTTTCTCCCTCAGGTTCCATCATCTCGCTATCTAATAATCCATCGGCGGCGAATTGACTCAGGGTTTCACCAAGAGCAGATTGTGGGGTAATGGGGAAACATGAAATGACGTCTGGTTTTGACAAAAGCACACCATAAGCAGCGGCCTTATTACCATCCAAAACTCTTGATTGATGAACCTTTGAAAAATCCATATTCAATCCTTTTCTCTGATCATCATGATCGCTTTTGCTGGGCAAATTCTAGAACAAATACCGCATCCCTTACAATAATCTAGATTTGCAGAAAAAAAACCGTCCTTGATTTCGATACATCCGGTGGGACAGAATATAAAACACCATCCGCATTGACGACATTTCTTTTTTTTCACCACAGGTCTTTGATATCTCCATTCTCCGGTGTGTATATTTAATTTTGGCTCAGGGGATGCCCAAGGTGCTTCATAAGGACTTGTAAAATGCATATTAATAACCTCTATTGATTCTTTAGACAAAATGATTTGATCTGAGTATAGCCTTCTTCTGTAGATTTGATATTTTTCTCTAAAAGTTTGCCTGAAAAATACATTTCTAAACTTTTTTTGATAGAATCTAAACTGACCCAACCTGTGACCTTGGCAATGGCTCCTAGCATACAGGTGTTGCTTATGGATTTGCCTATGACTGCCAAGGCGATGCTTGAAGCATCCAGCAAGCCCACGATTGATACATTCTCATATTGTTGATATGTGGGGGTCAAATCCTTTGAAGTATTCACGATGACGATCCCATCTCCTGTCAAGCCTCTAAAACAGGTAGAGGATTGAGCTAAGGAGGGATCCAGGATAATGACACACTCAGGTTCATAAATCTGGTGTGTGTCACGGATGAATTGCTTATCAATACGCAGAGAGACAGTAACCGGAGCTCCTCGTCTTTCAGCACCAAAAGAGGGAATTGATGATGCATATTGCCCTTCGATAACCAAAGCCTGAGCAAACATCTCTGCACCGAGAACAGCACCCTGACCACCCCTTCCGTGGAAACGAATTTCTTTCATGATTTATGTCTTTTGTTGAGGATGAAGTATGGGTATTAGCCCCTTTGGCAATTAATTCATTGCAAAGGGTTTTTAAACAGTAAGAAGAATAAAAACAATCTATGTAATTGCTCATTCTCCTTTCCAAAAAGGCTCCTAGCCTTGGAATAGACGACTTATAGTTTAAGTCTCTGGGGAATAAAGGATGTTTGGATAACTTACTGAATAACACGCAAATTTGATACCAAAAAAAGGATTTTGACAGGTAACTTTATTTTGGACGGGCAGATAGCGTAACTATGGTATATTACGAGATATTATCAATGCCTCATTGATGTTTTGAATTTGCTTTGCAATGAGAAAAGAAATGAATTTTGTATCAAATGGTATACATTTATTTTCTTTATCTTGAATTGTCAAATAAATATAGGGTAGTATAACTAAGACAAAGAAAACAGCTTATGTATCATAAAGGATACAATCTCATGGATAAGAAATATGGGTGAGGTTGAGATAGATGTCTAAATCTAAGAGAGAATGTAAAAAAAATGTGCCTGCAAATATTTTTTTGCAGGCACATAAAACCATTAAAGGGGGGGTATGGAATATTTCTTTGTTTGCTTCTTATTTGAGATCTTCTCGTTGGGGATGGAAAACCTCAATGACCTCGCAGTCTTCCAGGGCCTTGGCGTAGTGGGGTATATTGCCGTTAATGCACCAGCTGTCGCCCGGTTCGGCTATATATTGCTGACCATCGATTAAAAACTCAAGCTTTCCTGAGATTAGATATCCGATCTGCTCTTCCGGATGGGTATGCTCAGTAAGCTCGACTCCTTTACTTAGTTCAAACTGCAACATATGGGTATGATCCCCAAAGGTGAGTGTCTTAAATAATATTCCGGGTCTTGGTTCTTTGAACTCAGTCTGGCCTTTTTTATAGAACATGTGCTACTCCTGCAAATTTTTATCCAAATTTAATTACACATTAGGTTCAACAGCTTGACAATAACGATTTAAGTATTTTTTTCTTCGGTTCACGGTTCACGGTTCACGGTTCACGGTTCACGGTTCACGGTTCACGGTT
>CAYUNZ010000168.1:0-6121 GCA_964446205.1 uncultured Desulfohalobiaceae bacterium
TTCCAATGGTCTTGACCAGGAATGATCGCATCAGCCACTCCTTTCTTTTCCTCCTGAAGTTGTAAGATCTTCTCTTCAACCGAGCTCTCACAAATTAGCTTATAAGAAAAGACCTTCTTGGTCTGACCAATACGATGTGTCCTATCAGTGGCCTGATTTTCAACAGCCGGATTCCACCAAGGGTCATAATGGATAACATAATCGGCAGCAGTGAGGTTCAAACCGGTCCCGCCGGCTTTAAGAGAAATAAGAAAGATAGGTATGTTGGGATCATTGTTAAAGTTTTCTACTTGCTCATAACGATCTTTACTCGATCCGTCCAAATAGGCAAAGGGGATCTTGTTCATTTTCAACCAAGAGCGAATTATGTGAAGCATCTGAACAAATTGTGAAAAGACAAGGACCTTGTGCCCATCTTCTATAATGTTACTGACAAGATCTTTAAAGGCTTCGAATTTCCCGGATGGTAAATTGGTGCTTACTCCTGGCATATCGAGTTTGAGGAGCCGTGGATGGCAACAAATCTGCCTAAGTTTGAGCAAGGCATCCAAGATTGACATCTGGCTCTGGGCAATACCTTTTTCTTCCACCTTTTCCAGGACCTGTTCTTTTAATTTCTTGGCCAAAGAGGCATAGAGCTCCTTTTGTTCATCTTCCAAGGCTGCAAAATATACATTCTCAACTTTGGGAGGCAGTTCTTTGGCCACATCGTTTTTGGACCGTCTGAGGATAAAAGGACGTACCCTGGATCTTAGGTACTCCATGCTCTCCTCGTCTCCGTCTTTAATCGGCTTGACAAAACCCTTTTGAAAGGCATTTTGTGATCCTAGGAAGCCCGGCATAAGAAATTCAAAAAGAGACCACAATTCCAAAAGGTTGTTTTCGATTGGTGTACCGGAGAGACACATTTTGAAGTTGGTTTTTAGCTTTCGCACAGAACGGGCGGTAATGGTGTTCGGGTTTTTAATATTTTGAGCTTCATCCAAAAAGACGGAGTCATATTCATACTGGTTCAGATTATCCAGATCCCTGCGCACAAGTGCATAAGTGGTCAAAACCAAGTCACAGGAAGGAATTTCCTGAAACAGGTTCTCACGTCTGGAGCCATATATAAGGAGTTGTTTCATGTCTGGAATAAACTTTTGAACCTCACGCTGCCAGTTAGGGAGCACTGAGGTAGGAACAATTATCAGATTCGGTCCCTTGGCCCCTTTTTCTTTCATATATTGGATAAGGGCCAGAGTTTGTAGTGTTTTTCCCAGGCCCATTTCATCAGCCAGGATTCCTCCAAAACCGTATTCCCGTAGAAAATTGAGAAAGCTAAGTCCCTGAAGCTGATAAGGTCTTAATTCGGCTCTGATCCCTTGGGGCTGGTCTATTTGCTTTATTTCCTCGAAATTATGAATTTTTTCACGTAGCTTGTTCCAGAAAGAATCTGATGAGGTGTTTGGTATGTCCTCAATCAATTTATCCAGAGATGGTGCTTCAAACTTTTGGAATTTGTTTTTAGGGGGTTTCTCTGGATCCATACCCAGAGCTCGTAATTTGTGGTGCAGTTTTTTGAGCCATGACTCCGGCAGGCTGGTGTAAGAACCGTCCTTGAGCTGGACATAACGTTTACCTTGGGTCCAAGCTTTCCAAATCTTCTCAATTGGCACTTGTATATTGTCATAGTCAATTGAAATTTCGAGATCGAACCAATTTGTATTTTCTTCATCTTCTTCAATTTGTGCCGAAACCACGGGTTGTGTATGTCGGACTTTATAGCGAGAAAGATTCTTCTCCCCATAGACACGATATTTTTCAACAAGACCTGGGTAGGAGTCCAAGAGGAAATTGATGGCCTCTTCTGGTTCCAAAAACCATATGGAATTACTCCGGGGCTGAAAATTTATCTCCCGAAGTTCTTTGATAAGCTCCTCTTCAGAGCTCTGGGCTCGACGAAGAAGGAAGGATTTGCCTTCAAACTGATAACTCCCCGTCTGTAACTCTGGGTTGGGACCAGGCAGATTGAACTCTCCATGCTCGGTCTCATAGACATTCTGGATCTCTAGAGTCAAAAGGCTTCCTTCTTCATTCAAAAAGAGCTTGGGATTGTATACTGCCGGGACAAAGATAGGTTTCATCCGCTCTAAGAACTCTTCCTGCCCATAGAGGTTGGAAGAGGGAATTTTGGTCCATACCCTGTCCAAGAACTCGGATAGTTCAGAATGAGGTACTATAGGTGGTTCACTCAGAAGTTGATGGATCAATTGGGTGTCCAAATTAGTCAAAACCGGATAGAAAGTCTTTTTCCAGAGCACCCAAAGCGGAAGGTGTCCATAAAAGAAGATTTCTTCCTCCTCGGAGATAGAAAAGGGGGGCTTTTCATCGTGGCTGAGTAAGAGCTCAAAACTCAAGCCATACTCAGAAATATGTGGTTTGAGCTGTAAGCGTTGAGTTTGAGTTACAATTCTCATCGGCTGTTCGGTATCTTCCCAGAAGAGAAAGTGTTCATCCTTGATAGACCACAAAAACCAGTTCAAGAGTCCGGGAGGTATCTCCACACGGTGTCCCAGATAATCCAAATATTGACCTATCTGATAACAAATCATTGGGAGATTAGGAGACACCTCACACCAATTCTCATTATGGATTAGCTGTTCAATGGTTATTGGATTTTGAACTTTGGAAAGCCCTGATTTGTTTTGCCTGGCTCGAAAAAAAGCAACCTGTATTCTCTGAGGTTCAGGATAGAAGCGAAAAATCAGATAATTGTTTCCTGGCTCAGGTTCAGGTACAGTAGTGAAAAAAGGACGGAAACTATGCCTCCAATCTGTTCTCGGTCTGGGTCTGTTTTCCTTCTGTCCGTTATTCAAGGTGGATAGTATCTTTAGCAGGATAGCACCAACATGGGGACAAACACCTGAGAATGAATCCGGGCAATTGCAAAAGTAGTTCACAGTGCCGTCATGTAAATTCAAACCAATCTCTGGGTTATAGACCTGAAAATCATCACCGTGTATTCGTGAATCCACATCCCAATAATCACCCTGTTTCTTTAAATCGAGCTTTTGTATGCCCTTACCGGACAGGAGAGAATGTGACTTCTCTAATATATATTCAGGTATTGACTCTTCTAAAAACTCAGTGGTTATTTGTTTGACTTTATCTTCTTCACTCTGAGACATAGACGACTTCTCCTCCCATAATCACGATTTTCCGTATATGAATATACTGTCAGCTAATAGCGTTGAAAATCAACTTCTGTCTTGCTTTTTCCCAATAGCTAAGCAGTTAGAGTTATCATGGGGTTTATAGGTTAAATGTCATAGTTATTATCTAAGGTTCTTTGCAAATTTTTCAGCACAGGAAAAACAATCTTTTTATCTATTACATAATTGCCGTTTTGGCAAGGGGGGGAAGGCTTTTATTTAACCAAGAGCCAGAATCTAGAATTTTTATTATTTTTTAAGAAGTTATCTTTCTGGAGTTACAGTATGGAGGTTTCTATATATTTTTAAGACTAACCAGAAAGGCCTAATAAAACTTTACTGGACTTAAGAGCTTGTATCTCAAGCAAAATCCTAATATAATTGTAACTGTCTATAAGGCTCAAAAACAAATCAAAATTTTCTTTATCCTTGACTCTTATATTTACATTATAGCTTTAGCCAAATAATTTGCAAGGAAAATTTGTATCTAGTTTGCAAGTTTTTTAATCTTTGTCTCAAGCTTAGATGTAAATCTTCTTTAACTTAATTAACCGGCTTGAAAAGATTTATATTTTATAAAAATAATTCAATAACGTATAAGTTTAGTTACTAATCTCATACAAGACTTTTAGGAAAGATCATGATTCGAATAAACGATATTCTAGAGACAACCAGTCATTATCTTAATGATTCTGATCAAGCCCTGATACAAAAAGCATACGTTTATTCCGCCTCTATTCATTCCGGACAACAAAGACTCTCTGGAGAGCCTTACCTCTCTCATCCCCTGGAGGTAAGTTATATTCTAAGTCAACTCAACCTTGATGCGGCCACTATTGCCGCAGGTCTTTTGCATGACACCCTTGAAGATTCGACTGTAACTTTATCTGAATTAACCGATGAATTTGGGGAAGAGATGGCTACCATTGTTGATGGAGTGACTAAAATCGGCAAGGTTAGTTTTACATCCCGGGAAGAGGCACAGGCTGAAAACATCCGCAAGATGTTTTTTGCCATGGCTAAAGATATCCGGGTTATTCTAGTCAAACTGGCAGATCGTCTTCACAATATGCGCACTCTGGATTATCAGAATCCAATAAAAAAACGGCTCATATCTCAGGAGACTCTGGATATTTATTCCCCTTTGGCTCACAGACTAGGGCTTTATAGGATAAAAATAGAGTTAGATGATCTTAGTCTGAAGTTCCTCAAACCAGATATCTACTATCAAATTATCAATGAAATCAGTCAACATCCGACATTAGGACAGCAATACATAGATCAGGTCATTTCCATGATAAATCAGATCATGGAAAAGAATTCTATACAGGGCCGGGTAAATGGTCGACAAAAACACATCTACAGTATTTATCATAAGATGCAAAAACAAAACTTACCAATATCACAAGTTTTTGATTTGATTGCTTTTCGCGTTATTCTCAATACTGTTCGCGACTGTTACGCAATGTTAGGGCTGATACATGCCGCATGGACACCTGTACCTGGGAGATTTAAAGACTACATCTCCATGCCCAAAGGGAATATGTATCAAAGTCTGCATACTACTGTTGTCGGTCCTGATGGGGAACATATCGAGATTCAAATAAGGACTGAAGAAATGCACCAGATAGCAGAATATGGAGTAGCCGCCCACTGGAAGTATAAGGATGATTCTTTTTCCAAGACAAGGGATGAAGATAGGTTCCATTGGTTACGCCATATTCTTGACTGGGAACAAGAGATGAAAGACCCCCGGGAGTTTATGGCCTCTCTGAAGGTAGATCTCTTTCAGGATGAGGTCTATGTCTTTACACCACAAGGAGAGATAATCGATCTCCCTTATGGGGCAACCCCTGTAGATTTTGCCTATATGATCCACACTGAAGTCGGAAATCAGTGTTCAGGGGCCAAGGTCAACGGCAAGCTTGTCCCTTTGCAGACACAACTCAAAAATGGAGACTCTGTTGAGATCATCACCAAAAAAAATCACAAACCTAGCCGTGATTGGCTGAAATTTGTCAAGACAGCCAAAGCCAAAACACGGATTAAGCATTGGATTCGGACTGAAGAGAGGGATCGCAGCATTTCTTTGGCCAAGGAAATTTTGGAAAAAGAAGGCCGGAAAATGAATATCAATTTTTCTAATGAGATTAATAAAGGGAATCTAGAAGCAATAGCCTATGAATATTCCTATAAAACAGTTGATGATCTATTGTCTGCTGTTGGTTATGCCAAGATTACACCCAAACAGTTACTAAACCGTCTTGTTCCCAAGGCCAAAGGATCTCAGGAAAAAAAGATTCCCGCTTCATCAAAGTCTGAGGAGAGTAGAAAAAAAACAAGCAGAGAAGAAGATGAACCTAGTAAAAACGCTCACCCTGAGGGAGTTTCAGTTAAAGGAATTGATGATCTGCTGATTCGCTTTGCTCAATGCTGTCAGCCTGTCCCCGGTGATCCTATAGTTGGCTATATTAGTCGGGGAAGAGGTGTTATTGTCCATCGCGAAGATTGTGTCAATGTAGGTCAGTTTAGTCACAACAGACTGGTGAACGTATCTTGGTCCTATCAAGCTAATAATGTCTACCCAGCGACAATCAAGATGCTTTGTCAAAACAAAAAAGGGATCTTGGCCGAAATAAGCAATTTAATGGCTGAAGAAGATGTCAATATTGAATCGGGAGAATTTCGCTCCGATGTGGATGGGAAAACTGAAGTAGTGATGCATATTGAGGTCAATGACTCGACGCATCTCTATAAGACTTTGGACAAGTTGAGTCAATTAACAAGTGTTTACGAAGCCATAAGATTGAGCAATAAATGAAATAGATACAAACGTCCAGCTTGGATTTTACCAACTAACTGTTAACATGAGAAGAATTTAGCCCACGAAACACACGAAAAAACACGAAAAGAAGAATGAAAATTTA
>CAYUNZ010000169.1:0-6090 GCA_964446205.1 uncultured Desulfohalobiaceae bacterium
GGAGCGAGATTAAACCGATCTTAGGGAGAGTTATATGCTCAGTCTTGATCAATCCTTTATTCAGAATGATGTTGCAGATAGCAGGATTATTTTTCAGCGTGGTCAAAAGCTTTATGAATACGGGGCCTATATTTGCACCGATGCCAACCCGGAGCAAGGACATTATGTCTACACAGTGGACGGGACTTATGGGGATTACACTACCAGTATTGTCTTGGATAATGCTAAGGTTGATTATTCCTGCGACTGTCCTTATCCAAGTCCAGGTTGCAAGCATGTAGTTGCAGTGATGCTTGATGTCATGGACAGGCTGGAGGCTTGGAAAGCTAGCCCTGTTAATGAAGAAAATCATCTGGTTGAGGATTATCTTTCATATGAGGAGATCAAAGACAAGGCTCTGGAGGATCGGCGAAACCGGGGCAAGAAAGAGAAGTTTACTTTTAATCCCGGGGAAATGATCAAAGGCGATCACTTGCTGGAGAATGAGTACGGACGGCAATATATAGTAACTCTTCATGATCCCAGTCATGGTCTGGGTCACTGTTCCTGTCCGGATTTCAACACCAACCAGTTGGGTACCTGCAAGCACCTTCTAGCCTTGACCGAACGTTTTTTGAGCCAAGATGATCTGGATCAGGCCAGTAAGGAAAGCTTTCCTTTTATTGATGTCTATTGGGATTCAATAAATAATGCCCCGCACCTTTTTTGCGAGCGTCCGGAAAAGAAGATTGCCGAGTTAAGGCCAATCCTGGAGACCTATTTCGATTCCCATGGCCAGTACAAATTTTCGGATCTGGGTCGGATGCTAGAGTTTTTGTCAGCAGTTGATGGCTATAAACAGGTTATGGTCAGGGAGGAGGTCCATAACCGGATTCAGGAGCATTTATTAAGACAGGAAGTTGAAGAGCTATCCAAGGAAGATCTGCCCCCTTTAAACAGTCTCAAGACCAGCCTTTATCCATATCAGTCAGAAGGTGTCAAGTTCGGCTTGTACCGGAAGGCAGCTTTGATTGGAGATGAGATGGGCTTGGGCAAGACCTTGCAGGCTATAGCCTTGGGGTTGTTGAAGAAGGACCTCTTTGGCTTTCAACGGATATTGGTCATTACCCTGGCTTCACTCAAGGAGCAATGGAAGCGGGAGTTAGAGAAATTTACTGAAGAAAAGGCTGCTGTGGTGGCTGGATCGCCTCAAACCCGTCAAAAAATTTATTTTAATGATCCGAGCCTCTTCAAGATCACCAATTATGAGGCAGTCCTTAGGGATGTGACTATCTTGAGTAAGTACAAACCAGACTTGATCATCCTGGATGAGGCTCAAAGGATCAAGAACTTCGCCACCAAGACTGCAGATGCGGTCAAGCGCCTACCTAGAAAGCATGCCCTGGTCTTGACAGGTACCCCTCTGGAAAACCGTCTGGAAGACCTATACTCTATTGCTCAGTTTTTGGATCCGCATATGTTGAGTCCCTTATGGCGGTTTGCTGCGGATCATTTTATGCTTAGCCGGGACAAGAAGGACAAGATATTGGGATATCGAAATCTGGGCCTATTACATGAGAAACTAAAATCATTGGTCATCAGACGTCGAAAAGAGGATGTCCTTTCCGAACTGCCCGACCAGGTCACCAATACCTATTATCTGGAACTGGACGATGAACAGGCCAAAATACACAATAGCTATATGTCCAACCTTTTGCCACTTTTGCACAAGAAGTTTTTGACCCCTATGGACGTCCGTCGTATTCAGGAGATCTTGGTTCAGATGCGTCGGGTTTGTGATTGTACCTATCTGATTGACCGGACGACAAAGATCTCTCCCAAGCTCAAGGAATTGGAGGGTATTCTGGATGAGCTCGTTGTCCAGAGCGGGAGGAAGATGGTTATTTTCAGCGAATGGACGACCATGACCTACTTGATTGCCAAGCAATTATCCAGGATGGGCATCGCCTTTGTTGAACTCAGTGGCAAGATACCGGTCAACAAGCGGCAGGCCTTAATTGATGAGTTTACACACAATAAGGACTGCAAGGTATTTTTATCCACAGACTCCGGTGGTACTGGTCTTAATCTCCAGGCAGCGGATTGCGTACTTAACTTTGAGTTGCCATGGAATCCGGCCAGGCTAAACCAGAGAATCGGCCGGGTCAATCGAATTGGCCAGACTAGCTCGAGCGTTAATGTTATCAACCTGGTTAGTAAGGATAGTATTGAGGAAAAGATCCTGGCTGGGATTCAGCTCAAGACCGAGCTCTTTTCCGGGGTCTTTGACGGTGGAGTGGATGAGGTTGAGTTCTCTAGGGAGAAGAAAAACCAGATGCTGAATCAGCTAAGGTCCATGATGGGCGAGGAGATGAGTCAGGAGGTTACTGGGGCCGAAGAACGTGTTAGTGAGGACATTCCCGATGATACGCCGCATTTTCTCAATCCCCGGGCTTTGGCTGAAGAGGATGCAGAAGAAATTGGAGCAGGACTAACCGGATTTGGGGTTGAGGCAACTACGGATAAGGAGCAAGGTCCTGAGGCAGCCCATAATGCAGATCAGACAGGTCCAAAGGCTGACAATACTCGATTTTCCGGGGAAAAAACTGAGTCGGCGGACGAGGATTATGCTCTAGACCAGGAGTCAGAATCTAAACTTAGCCAAGAGCTGGCCAAAGAATCTACATCTGAAGCAGGCAGTAGAGGTCAACAGAGTCCGGAAAAGATAGAGACTGTCTTTAATCAGGGACTGGAATTTATGAGCGGTCTCTTGGAGATGGCTACTGGTCAGAAGGTAAGCCGGCCGGAAAATGATCAGCCCATGCTCAAGGTTGACCCGGAAAGCGGTGAGGTGACCATGAAATTCAAGCTGCCCGGGTTTTAATCCTTTGACAAACCACTAACCAGTTACAATTCTTACGGTTCACGGTTCACGGTTCACGGTTCACGATTCACGATTTTGAACTCGACTCTTCTGTTCAGTGCCCTGCCCTTTGCGGTATTTGAGGGGGCTCTGGGCCTTGAATAACCAAAACCCTTAACTCTTAACCTTCTTTCAGACACACCTTGATCGATTAAATAATCTCTTACAGTTTTGGCCCGCTCTAAGGACAGCTTTTGATTGTATCCTTTTGTCCCTATGATGTCGGCATGACCCTGTAACTCAATTTTTATTTTAGGATTGCCTTTCATGGTTTCAGTCATATGATTCAAATCGGGAAAATATACAGGTTTGAGATTGGCTTTATTGAAGTCAAACAGAGGGGCTTGTAAGTCCCAACAGCCATGTCTATCAACTTTGGCTCCATATGGGGTGTTTAAACATTGATCCTTATAATTTGGGGTTCCGTCTTTGTCAGAATCAAAGGGGCAACCTAGGCTATTGACTTTGGTCCCTGCCGGGGTCTGTGGACATTGATCCCGAAAGTCAGGCACGCTGTCTACATCAGTGTCCAATGGACATCCCTTATTGTCTGTAGTTGCATTTTGAGGAGTCTGAGGGCATTGATCCTGAAAGTCAGGGACACCGTCTAGGTCGGAGTCTTGTCTTGTCGTTGAAGTCGTGGACTTTGTTTTTTTGGGGCAGCCCCATTGGTTCAATGATTGGTTATTCAGATGTGCCGGCTTTAATGAATAAAATTTTTCCCGTATACATTTTTGTATGCGATCTATTTGAACCGTCTTATTACTGCAATACCTGTTCTCATCAAAGCAGTGCAACAGGGCCAGATCTCGTGGAGTGACCTCCCTGGTGCTGTGCCTTGTTGAATCCAACATCTTGCCTCCGCATCCGGAGATTATAAAGATTATAAGTATTAGGTATAGCCGTTTCATCAGTTTCACTGACCTTCACCTTGATTGGTTGATGTTTGATGTAGAAACATTTCGTGTTTTTTGATTATAAGAAGAATCTAGCCCACGAAACACACGAAATAACACGAAAAAAGAAAAAACTTTTCTGCCGGGAAAAAGACCCGGCAGAAAAAGTCTCATTGCCTATCGGCAAAGAGCTACAAGAGTGTTGTGCTTACTGGTCTTTTCAGCAGTGAAAAAGGATAATTTTTTTCATGTTATTTCGAGTGTTTCGAGGTTAGAAATCTTTTCTTTAAGTTATTTATCATAGATTGGTTGGAATTCAACCCTTCTATTTAGGGACCTGCCTTTTTCAGTATCAGATGGGGCTCGTGGTCTTGAATAACCAAATCCTTCAACTTCTAGACGTTTTTTAGACACGCCTTTATTTATCAGATAATCTCTTACAGCCTTGGCTCGCTGTAAGGACAGTTTTTGATTGTATTCTTTTGTCCCTATAATATCGGCATAACCTTGTATTTCTACATTAAGTCCTGGATTGTCCTCGATAACCTGAGCAACGCGATTCAAGATACTGTAGTATTGGGGTTTTATACTCGATTTATCAAAGTCAAATAGTGGGACCTGTGAATTCCAGCAGCCCTGTTTGTCAACTTGGGCCCCATTAGGGGTTTTGGGGCATTTATCCTTGTAGTTTGGGACTCCATCCTGGTCAGTATCAAATGGACAACCAAATTTATCGGTTTGGATTCCAGATGGTGTATTTGGGCATTTGTCTTGATAATCAGGTACGCCATCATTATCAGAATCCAAAGGGCAGCCATATTTGTCTACATCAACCTGACAAGGGGTCTCGGGGCATTGATCCTCTGGATCAGGGACTCCGTCATAGTCAGAGTCTTTTATCTTGGCTTTTGAGGTCAAATAGTCTCTAATCCTGGGATTTTTCAGTAAAGTGGCTACTGCTTTGGAGACAGCCCCGTCACAACTATCGTATAGGTCATGGGATATATTTTTTTCTTCTATATTCACTGTGTATCCAGTACCTGTTTCAACCTGCAAGTTGACAACACAGCCTATTTTCTTGAACTGCCAGAAAAGATCGACATAGCTTATTGATAATTTGAGATATTTTGGTGATTTTTCACTAATTTTAATATTCCGTTTCTTTAGCTCCTGAGACAAAAGATGGATAGAGGAGTCTGTCCAAAGGCGAAGATTGGCCCACCACTTATGGGTGTAATCACCTATCTTTGTCTGTCTGGTATCGGTCTGGGCATTAATGAGATTAACTGAGCAGACCGACTGGAAATCCTTTTTTAGCTCGATAAAGGGTGAGATTTCTTTGGGCTCAGGTACATAGAACCTTTTTACACTACAACTGGTAAAGAGTGTCCATAAACAAAAAATACAGGTAAATAGTAGTATATTTTTGATAATTTTTTTCATTGTTCGTCCCTTATCTTATCAAGAGTCCAGAATGATTTACTCTGATTCTTCTTTCTCCTGTTTGAGAAACTTGATGACATCTTTGTCAATGACCCATTGGCCGCCTTTGATCTCCTCACAGGTATATTGATCTTTGGCTGCAGGCAGCCAGGTGCAGCCCTTTTCTTCACAGGCTTGTCGATTCTCGGCTTTGGGATACCAGGCATAACCTTTGGATTCACACTCTGATTTGGACATGGTCGGGACCCATGTGCCGCAGTGTTTTAGACATTCTTGTCTGGTTTCCCCATTTGCTCCTTTACAATGAGCTTGTCCAATCTCATTGCCCTGGTTGTCCAGACAATAGGCTCTATCCTTATTGCCCTGATCATCTACACAATATCCGACATCCGGGTTGCCGTCAGGTGCCATGCAGTAGGCACATCGGTAGGCTTCTCCCCTTAGGTAGTCTTTCCTGCCTATATTGACAAAGACATGGGTAGCTCCGATTTCCGCAGCATTATCCAGTAGTTCGTTCAGGGCAGCCTCATAGCTGAACCAGGCGGCTCCGGTGACGTTACCAAGGAATTCACATTCTGATTCCACATGATGGACTTGAGTCGCTGATAGCAGATAAACCTGTGAGGCCCGGGTAGTCAGACGGGTGGTGCTACAGGAGAAGAGGAAGATGGATAGACAGGCAATGACCAATACCAACCTAATCATTGACGGATTTAATAAGAGCATTGTCTTCATAAGGGATCCTGTATTTATTATAATAAGTCTTAGTTTATTTTTTGATTTGTGGCAACGTCCCGATGATCGGGATTTGTACAGCCGACTGGATGTCTTTTTCATGCCTCAAAGGGG
>CAYUNZ010000170.1:0-6030 GCA_964446205.1 uncultured Desulfohalobiaceae bacterium
GATTCACAAAAATGTATAGGTTGTATGGCCTGTGAAATGGCCTGCGGCTTTCACCGAGATGATGGGTTTGCCTTTTTGTCTTCTTGCATTGTGGTCTATAGGTCCTTGGAAAAAAAGGATTATGCAGGTGTCATGCTCAAAGAAGAAGAGGATTTGGTCTTAGCCCGACCTGAAGGGACTGAAAGGCAAAAAATCGGTGCCGGGGAAGAGTCGGGAGAAGACAGTGATAGTTCAGCCAAACCAATGTTGTTGAGAGAGGCCTGCGATCTATGTGAGGATATGGAACAGGGACCACTTTGCATCAAAGCCTGTCCTGTAGACGCTATTACTTTAGAATAAACACTTTTGAACGATTTTATCCACTGCTATTTAGGTGTGACAAAGGAGGATTGACCATGGAATTTTTATCTTCTGATAAGATCCTGATTGTTGACTTAGCTAAGTCAGAAGTAACTGAAGAAGATCTTAGCGAGGATTTAGTAAAAGAAAAGATTGGAGGTGCCGGGATAACCAGATATTTATATGAACAATATGCCCAAGAAGAACCTGTTGTTATTGGTACCGGACTTCTGACCGGTACACTTTATCCAGCTTCATCCGCAGGAATTTTGACTGCCAAAAGTCCTCGGACCGGCAAACTTGCTCATACTCCAATAACCCAAAAAGTGGCTATTGAACTAAAATATTCGGGTTTTGACTATGTGGTGATAAAAGGCAACTCGGATAAACCTGTCCTTCTCTGGCTTCACGATGGGGTGGCCGACATATCTGATGCCTCGGACGTCTGGGGCCAGGATGCCTGGCAAACAACAGATTGTTGGAGAAAAGAACTAGGAGAAGATATCATTCAAACTATAGTCATTGGCCAGGGCGGTGAACAGGGAAATGATTTTGCCCAGGTCATACTTAATTATTGGCCAAGTGGTGATCGTTTTGGTTTTGGCAAAGTTTTTGGCCAAAAAAATCTAAAAGGGGTGGCTCTACGCGGAATGGGGCTGTTAGAAGTTGCTGATCCTGAGGCTTTTCTGGACAGAAGCCTGGAAATCCTTGCTGAAATTAAAAATAGTAAGCTTTATGGCAAAAATGGATTAGATGATATCCTTTCTGCTATGGACGAAGAAGAGACTAAAGAATGGATTGCTCCTATAATCCATTCCAACGTAGCTTGTTATAATACTCCTGTGGCCACTAATTCCTTTATCTTTTTGGATGAAGACCCCAAACAAATCAAAGAGTCTGATAAGTCAGAACCAGGCATAATGTTAAACGATGTTTTTGCCCTTACAGGCTTAAAAAAAGCTGGCTATACTGCAGAAGAGAGTGGCCGGATTTTGAAGGCCAGTGCTAAATCAGGCATTGATGGATACGCTGTATCAGAATGTCTTCAAAAACAGGATAAATCCAGCCCTGAAGAGATTGCCAATTCTTTAACCAATCTAACAGGTGATGTACCAATCTCCGGGCAGGGAAATTTCAGTCCCTGGTCACCAGATAAACCATTGTTTGAAGACTTTGGCTTAGGTAATGACCCGGCTGAGATCCAAAACTGGTGGGAAAGACGCCAGGCGATAGCTTATATTTTTGGTATTCACCCTGTTTTTGCTATTATGTCTCCTCAAATAAACGAAGAAAATCTATTAGAATTAATTAATATTGGAACTGAGTTTGATCTTAGCCAGGACGATCTTGATAATGTAGTCAGCAATCTTCAGAAATAAAAAACAAGATTTGGATTATAATGAAACCCAAAATTGCTGTATATGTTGGAACAGGCTCATCACATTCCTGGCTTTGGTTTGTTGATGTCTTTGAAAAATATTCATTTTATGATCTTATTTTTATAAATGAATATGGAATCCAACAATACCAGCATGTTAATTGCGACGCCCTGGTTGTTTCAGGGGGAGACACTTTTTCCATAGCTGAATCACTAGGTTCTCAAGGGGCCAATTCTCTCCATCATTTTGTCAATCAAGGAGGAGTGTATATTGGTTCATGCGCCGGGGCCTATTTGCCGATGAAATCTTCAAAGCCTCATCTGAATTTGTTTAATTTTGTGGGGATAAAAATTGCCAATTTAAGTAAATTTTTACCTGAAGCAAAGCAAATGCAACATAAATTCTATGCCTGCTATGGCTGCGATTATATATTTCATCCAGTCCGAGAAGAAATAAGGCTTAAAAATCATAACAAGTCTTTATTGCCAGAGGATAGTTTGTTCGCACCACTGTATGGGGGACCAAGTATGATTCCCTCCTTAAATTGTGAGACTATAGCCTCATATGATAGTTTTACAACCAAAACCGCCTTCCTGGTTGAAAAAGAACTGGCTGAGAAGACCCTGTATCAAAAGGCTGCAATTATTAAAAGTTCGTATGGCAAGGGATTGTTTTATCTATTTGGTCCTCACCTTGAGCATCCTAAATTTCCAAAGGCAAACCAATTGCTAATTGAAACTTTAAACCCTATAAAAAGCCAAAATATAGATCAAAATCAGATATCAAGCTCAGCAGGATCATCAACAAACAAAAACCTGATCCACCAATTAAAAAGAGAAATAAGTAATTCCAGAATAATTGCTGTTGGACTGGAAACAAGTCCACAATATTGGTTAATTGGCCACAAAGCCTATGAACCTGCTAAAATAAGGGTTTATTTAGAATCAATCTGGAAACGCCTGAATAACTTAGCCAAACAAAGTTTTCTCCTGATTGATTCTAGAGAAGAAAAGGAGCTAAGCCTATATTCAAAAAAAATAACTCAAGAGCTAAAAATTTTGAAGAAAAATATTAATAATAGTGACGAATCTTTTTCTATAGCTACAGCTATCTTTTCCAAACTAAAAATCATGAACCAAATATTTTTCAATGTCTATTTTCGGACTTTGAATTTGAATCACAACAATTCTATTAACTCAGAAGCAGGAGAGGAAATTGAGAGTATCCAATAGATATAACAAAATTGTCCTCATATCCATTATCATTATCTTTATTCTATCTGGAAGTTTATGTTTTGCTAGTATTGACTACGAAACTGATACTTCCTGGTTTACCAATATCCAAAAATATTCACAATCTGCTCACGGGGAATTAAAATGTAAAGAATGTCACGGAGATATGAAAGAGAATGGACAGGTTCATCCTGATCTGGATCTAAATAACACCGACTACCTAAAAATAGATGCCACTCGAAAATTTGATTATGAAAAATGCAAGTCTTGCCATCCTGTAGCCTATAATAGATATCTCAGGGGCAAACATGCTGAAGCCCTGAAAGATCAACAGGCCAAGTTCAGCCGACAAGAAATGTTGGACAAGCCTTTAAAAGAAAAGGCCCCCACATGTGGCAATTGCCACTCAGTCCATACTCAGTCAGCCGGGATGTCCAGGGTAGAAATCGGGCAGAGGATGACTTTTGTCTGCGGTCTTTGTCATCCTAAAAGGGCAGACAGTTATTTGGACAATTTTCATGGCAAGGCTGCGGTCAATCTGAAAAATGATAATGCCGCATATTGTTCAGACTGTCACGGGGCTCATAAAGTCACTAATTTAGAGGATAAGCAGGAAAAACTTCATGTTTGTCAAAGGTGTCATTTAGAGGCTCAGGGAGATTTCGCTGATATTCTGATCCACTCTACCATGAATGTCCAAGAGGTAGATAAAAATGAAAAAGATCAACCATATCTGGCTTCTTTGAAAACAGTCAACAAGGCTCGGCTTATAGCTATCATTATGGTTGTCTTATTCTTGGTCTTCTTTTTTGGACATACCCTTTTGTCCTTTTTAAGAGAATGGCATCAAAAGTTGAGGAAAAAATTATGAGCAGTATAAATACAGAAAAGTCATTTTATAGATTTACTACTTCTCAGAGACTTATCCACTTCTTGGCCTTTCTTACTTTTTTGGGTTTGGCTGTAACTGGCTTATGCCTTGCATTCAGCGCTTACAGCCTGCCCAAATTCATCATCTTTATTCTCGGGGGGCAGGAAGCTGCTTCTTTTATCCATAAATTCTGTGCGCTTATAGCTTATATCCTTGTAATTCTTCATACCCTATGGTTTGTATATTACAAGTTCTCAATGAAGCACAAGTTCTTTGAGCCCCAATCCATCATCTTCCAACTCTTTGATCTCCAACACCTCTGGGAGAATTTTCTTTATTTTATCGGCAAGCGTGAATCACCGCCCAAATTCCATCGCTATACTTATATGCAAAAGCTATACTATTGGTCTTTCTTTTTAGGTATGAATGCTATGGCCGCCACTGGCCTCTTACATATGTATCCGGAATTCTTTTCTAGATACCTACCTGGTTTTATTTTTAATATTGCCCAGATTATCCATTTCTGGGAAGCTATACTGGCCATTGTGGTCAAATTCATCTTTCATGCCCTGATGGAACACATCCGGCCAGCCATCTTCCCTGTGGACAAAAGTATTTTTACCGGAAAAATAGAAGAAAATACAATGAAACACGAACACATGTCGGAATGGAAAAATCTTGTGGATAAACAAGGGACAATCCCTAGTGAAAAAGCATAAGATAACTATTGCTAAGTACTAACTTGAATAAGGAATAGTGTCCTATGAATAAAGACCATAGATTAATTTTTCAAATCATAAGTTTTCTCTCTGTTCTCTTCTTTTGCTTTCAGACCACCAATGTTTTTGCCCAAAGCCTGTTCACCCAGGATATGAAAAATAAGGCCGAAGAAAAGGAAATGTCCTGTCTGGCTTGCCATCGTCAGATAAATATTCATACTAATGAAGGAGTTATAGCCAACCAACTCTTTTGTAAAGAATGTCATTCCCAGGAAGAATGTCAAAAAATGATCAATGGACAGGGAGTCTCTCTAAAAGTCCCGGCAGATATGTTTGAGCATAATCAGCATCAATATGTGGCCTGCATTGAATGCCATACTGCTGTAGCCCAATCCCCTCATAGCTCTGAAAAAGAGATTCAATGTCTGGATTGTCATTCCTTCCATGGCCAGGATATAACCAGAGCGCCACATTTGCGGGTACAATGTCAAGCCTGCCATTTCCAGTCTGAACCAGTTGCTTTAGATAAAGAAAAAGACCAAATCATCCTTGCTCACATAAATAAGGATAATAAACCAATTAGCCTGTCCTCACATGAAATGGCCGAGACAAAGGATTTAGAAACCTGTCGAAAATGTCACTACTCAAAGAATCAGGTTGGTGCCCCAGCAGCGGTCTTACCCGGTAAAAGCCTGCTCTGTCTGGCCTGTCATAATTCCCCTGTCAGTATTTCCAACGCTGGCGGCTTTGCAGGGACTTTATATTGGGGTCCATTAATTATTTTCCTATTGGGGATTATCTCAACCCTGTACGTCTGGTTCAAAGGTTCTGTCGGCCATGGAGAACAAAGCTTTCACAATAAAATTATTCATTATTCCAGAGCGTTTTGGTTTGCTATCTCTACCAAGAACATCTTTAAGTATATGAAAACATTTATTCTGGACATCTTTTTCCAAAGAAAGATTCTGGCTGAAGGGGTACAAAGATGGTCAATCCATTCCCTAATCTATTGGGCCTTCTTTTTCCGATTCATTCTGAGCCTCTTGGGCCTGATTATCTATAATATCTGGCCTGATAGCAGTTTGGCCCTTGTTTTAATCAATAAGAACAACCCATTTATGGCCTTTACTTTTGATCTACTTGGTTTGTTTATCATTTTTGGAATTATCTGGGCCTGTATTCAAAGATTTATAATCAGACCTGTCCATTTTTCTCAAGAACAGGATTCACCAGCCTTAATCATTATTGGCCTGCTTGTCCTGACCGGATTTCTTTTGGAAGGGGCCAGAATCGCTTTAACCGGGATACCGGCAGAAAAATCCGGATATGCCTTTATTGGATACCTAATTGCTCAAGCTTTTGAACATAATTCGACAACTTTGCCTAATACCTATGGATATATCTGGTATGCCCATGCTTTATTATGGGCTGCTTTTATAATCTATCTGCCCTTTGGCAAATTGAAACACATTATTATGACCCCACTCAAT
>CAYUNZ010000171.1:0-6025 GCA_964446205.1 uncultured Desulfohalobiaceae bacterium
CGGTTCACGGTTCACGGTTCACGGTTCACGGTTCACGGTTCACGGTTCACGGTTCCTATTGCATTCTTTCCAGGGCATAGCCTTGATTATCGCGAATCAAGGCAAAGATATGGTCTTTGTCCTTAGAGGAATAGAATTGGAAATCAAGGATATTCTTGGGGACCTTTTTCGATTGCCATGTTTGCCTGATATAATCACCAGCCCATTTTAGAGCAGACAGACTGTCTTCCCCCTTTTCTTTGATAATGGTCTCTTTGATCTTTTGAACAAGAGAGGGGTTTGCCCTTTCCTTATTAATCAAAAAGGCCTGACCGTCATACTTTAATTCCATGACAAACCGACGGGGGGCATAGAAAAACTGGAATAATTTTTTATGCTCGTAGTCACCCATATACTCTGGTTCCTCAAGCTTGATCTTATAAGGGATTGCTCTGAATTGTCCATAATTCCTGTCAGTGATGGCCTGCATCCTTTCTTCAGGGGCGTAATAGACACTGACGAAATTAGATGGTTCAAGGATCATGACATAGTTCTTTTGTCCAGCGACAAAATTGAATTGATAGACCGAGTATATATCTTTGGCTGGCTGGTAAGGATTTTCAACAGCAAAGTCATTTGTGTTTTTGTTCCAGGTAATTCGGGCAATATCACCTTTATATGGTGTATATTTACCTTTCTTTTGACCTAAGAGTACGGGCCTTCCTTCCCAATCATCTATCACCCGGAGATAATAAGGCAGGTTTTTGGCCATAGTTTGAAAATGACCATTTTTATAAGACAAAATTTGAGATTGGATTTCAGTATCAGGTGCTCCGGCATATCTCCCTTCGTGGCCTAATGTGGCAATGATTTCATCTTTAGTATTATGGGTTAAGTCAATGGAGTGTAGATGGATACCTATTATTGAATCCTTATTAAAAGAGTAGGAATCTAAAGGGCTGAGAGTTGATCCATCAAAGGTATAGGCATCTATCCTTTTGTTGCTAAGAAAGACAAAATCTACTTTTCCGTCATTATTCAGATTGCAGACAGTGAATCGCTTATAGCCTTTTCTTAGACGAAAGACTTTTCTCTCCGGAGATGGTTGGGCCTTCATAAAGGAGGGGGTTTTGGTAAAGCTTTCTGAAAGATTGTAGGCTAGTTCTCCTTTGCCTTTTTCTTCAGCCTGCATAAATGATGGTTTGCCCTTTTTTGACCTTTTTGCCTCTGCAGTGGGGGGACTTGGCTTAATCAGGTTTACTGGTTTCCCTGCTGTTGACAATGTAGTGACCTTTTCCAGATACTTCCATGATCTGGAAAAAAAGGTGTCTCCCGAATATAGTGATTGAATCTTGCTTATAAGGTGATTTTCAGTATACTCCAGGCGTACAAGTACACCATAGCGGTCAGTACGTTGCTTTATCTGGTCCTTGAAGACTTCTACCACTTCGTAATCCTCATCTAGTAGAGCTTGAAGCAGTTTTTTATATGGTGGAAAGGTGTCTTTATTTTTGATGTTGGTATAGAAATAGATAACAGGTGAAGCAGGTTGCGCAACAGGGTCACCCTTTTGTACAGGCTCACCTATTTGGGCCATCTTTTGAGCCAGGACCTTATCTTTGAACATGGATTCAATTCTGATGACCGCACTTTGAGGTAAAAGATAGTCCGGAACATCGGTCTTTTGCTCTAAGACCAAAAGCTCTTGCCCCCTGGACACAGAGGTATCCTCTTTAGAGAAAACAAGACGTTTCTGGTGTTTTTCAGAGATTTGGGATATGATCTGGTATACTGGCGGGTAGTGTTTATTTAGATATTGGGTCAATCGATCTATGGGCTTCTGTTGAGCATGGAGAATGATTGGGAAATGAAAGGCAATAATAGAGAAAAATATAAAAGCTTTCTTTAGCATACTAGAAACTCCATTAACACTATTGCAGAGAATATTTACCCGGTAGTTGAAAAATTAAAAATGTTTAGTAACTGTTATTAAAGGGTAATAAATGTATAAAGGGCTAGAACGTATTCTAGCCCTTTATAATAAGAAAATCAATAAGATTAAATGGGTTAATTAATTTTGGTTGTTAGAAGTGCCAATCAATTTCTACAGTGTTCATGAAGGCTGTCTCATCAAAGTCATCGCCACGGAGATCTTCTACACCGTCTCCTGGTTCAAAGCATGAGATGACATTGCCAATTGAAAAGTGATTGCTGAAATTGTATTTAAGCCTAAATGTGACTTCAATACCCATCTCGTCATCAATGTCACCCTCTCGTGCTCCGTCCCCATTAAAAACACCTAGTTTTCCAAGGTCTTCCAGAGCACCAACTTCTTCAAATTCAAAGTAAGCACCTTGCAATTTATAGAACCACTTATCGTAAGAACCGCTCATACCCAGGAATACACTCTGCATACCTGGATTCTCAGCGCTGGAATGGTCGCTGACCCCGCCGTAACCAGTATCATCACCAGCGCCTAAACGAGCTGGGGTGTAACTATAGAGGTTACTGCCTAGAACAGGTACATAGTGGGCAATGAAGGAATCTTCAATCCCGATGTCACTGAAGAGATACCGTTGGGTGCTGGTAATGGCATTATAGCCCTCTACATCATCGTCAAAGGCATCGTCATCACCTGTTGTAAACATGACAGCAGCATATGGATTGAACATCTTAGAGGCTTGATACTTTAATGAGGCATAAAAGGCATAGGCTTCAATATCAGCATCATCGTCTTCTAACATACTTCCACTTATTAAACCATCTTTGGCTGCATCAGTATTATCCCATGCTTGACGATAATCGTCTTTGTCCCCATAGACATAAGCAAACTCGGCCTTAGGTACAAATCTGCCCATTTTGCCGAAGGTCTGCAAGCCAAAATAGGAGGGATAGGCATTACGTTTTTGGTTATAGCTGTAAGCATAGATTGGGCAGAAGTTCATGGTTCCAGTATCGCCAAAATTTACAGGGATAGTCATGCGTGCACTATAGACGTCCCAATCCAAATTATCGCCATCCATAGTACCGACTTCACCGCCATCATCTATTCCAATATCATCATAAATAGACATATAATTGACCTGCCATCCAATATTGCTTACTTTGCCACGAAAGCTGATATGCGGATGGTCATCAGCATAAATCAAACCGCCGGTCTCAATATCTAGCCAATTGGTTTCCCAGCCGGCGCGAAGTTCTATCGGACAGCAATGGTCAGTAAAATCATAGGTAAAGAGTAGTTTTTCTATCCCAAAGTCTTCCCCGGTCATTCCCGAATCTGAAGGACCCATTCTACCTGCCCCTCTATCGGTATTTCTTTTATCAAGGACAAAGTCAGATTCCAAAATTGTATTAAAGGTCCAGTTCTTACCAGAACCCTTGAATCCTAAACGAGCCTCAGTCCTGACACTGACATCGTCCTCACCAAACAACCCTGCTTCACCAACCAGGTAATCAAATCCTGTCTGTTTATCATTGAAGTCAGGATTGTCGACAAAGGTGGGTCTTGGTTCAAAGCTTCCAAAAAACTGAATGTCTACATCGTCACTTGCTGCTGTAAGCTTGCCTGTACCCATCTTGGCAAAGAGATTGGGACTGACAAGGAGTACTGTCAACAATACCACCAAGGACATTGTGATCTTTTTCATACCTCACTTCCTCCTTTTGCAAGGTAAAAAAATTCCAAAATTTTTAAGCACTTTTTTAATCCAAAAAGAACTTTGCCTCATCAATAAAAATGCTTCATGTTCACCTCCTATCTTTAAGGTTAAAAATATTTAGCGATAATATATTATTCCCTTAAACTTTATAGGACTACAAAAATCATATGATAAAGTTTTTGTCAAGGGGATGTAGCTTATTTTTTCACATTTATTTTACTGAACAAAAGTCTGTAAGACAAAAAAGTTAAGAAATAAATACTTAATTCTTATTTCTTTGGTCAAAGGTCAACGGTTCACGTTCAACGTTCTTTTCATATTAATTCTTTTTTGATATTGCACATAAGTGATTTCATGTCGGGGTAGCCCATGATCGGTTCCCGACATTTGGCATCAACCAGGATATTTACATTGGCCTGATTGGGCCAGCCATGAGGTAGTAAGACAACTCCGTCCTTTACTCGGTTTTCGATTTTGGCTTTCATTTTGATAGTGCCTCGATAGCTCTCAATAGCGACTTTTTGACCATTTTGTATCCCAAAATCAGAGGCGGTCTTTGGGCTTATTTCAACCTGGGGCTGTGGTGATTCCTTGATCAGACTGCCTACATTTCTGTGCTGGCCATGGGTGAAATGTAAATCTCTATTGCCGGTTGATAAGATCAAGGGATATTTTTTCAAGAACTCCGGGTCTGAGTTTATGGGGCTGTTTTCCGGTTCCTGGTATACTGGTAAGGGGTCGAAGCCGTAATCTTTTAAGGTCTGACTGTAGATCTCGATCTTGCCTGAAGGGGTCCGGAAGGTCTTGTCCGTGATGGTGTAATCCTTTTGTTGATAAAAGACACCTTCTGGATGATCATGGTACAGGTCATTAAATGAAAAACCTGTTGGTTCCAGCTCATAGGAAATGAGCTCCTCTTCGCTGCTCCAAGGGAACTTGTCTCCAATACCAAGCCTTTTGGCCAATTCTGTCAGGAAGTTCCATTCAGACCAGCTTTCATGAAAGGGTTGGATACATTTTTTCCGGAGCATAAGATAGGGCAGGCAATGAACAACATTGTAGGTATAGGCCAGGCCCCATTTTTCAAGGTGTGAGCAGGCAGGCAGGACATAATCAGCTATTTGAGCCGTTTCAGTCAAGAACATATCCTGAACAACCAAAAGATCCAGTTTTTGAAAGGCCTCTTTAAAGGCGTGACTGTCAGGCATAGAAATCAGTGGATTACCCCCTTCAACAACAAAGGCCTTGAGCTGGTCAGGAATACTTTCAGGGACCATAGAGACAATGCCATATGGACTGGTTCGGCCCCAGAGCTCATAGAACAGAGGATACTGATCAACTCCTAGAGGGGTCCCGTTCACCGGCAGGGTGGTGTTGCCTATTTTCAAGCGGGGGCTGATTGCCCAGCCGCCAGGGACATTTATATTGCCGGTTATAGTTTGTAATATAGAAAAAGCTCGGCTGTTTTGGGTACCGTTGATAGTCTGATCCTGTGTATTTGTTCCCTGGTAGATACCGGCACCTTTGATACCGGCAAACAGACGGGCTAGTTCTCGAATTTGATCGGCTTGAATCCAGGTGATCTTTTCGGCCCATTCCGGAGTGTAGTCTTGAACATGGGATACAAGTTGATCAAAACCAATGCTATACTTATCTATAAACTCTTGATCATATAACTTTTCATTGACAATGACCTGCATCAGGGCCAAGGCCAAGGCCGCATCTGTACCGGGCCGGATACCTAAGTACATATCAGCTTTATCAGCCATTGGTATACGTTTGGGATCAATGACAACCAACTTGGCTCCTTTAGGCAGGTTTTCTTCGATCGCTAGGCGCAGAGGTAAGTCAGAGGCATCCGGATTATGGCCCCACAAAATATATAGATTGGAATCCAATTCCTCGGTTGGGTATTTGGCAAAGGTGATTTGTCTGGACCGAATTCGCATTCGATAACAAACGCTCTCTACCGAAAAGAAATTCGGAGATCCAAAAGCGGCCATAAATCTCTGTACAAGTCCGGCCATCTCCAGATTTTCAACCCCAATAGATCCGCTGAATACTCCTAATATTTCCGGGCCGAATTGCTCTTTTAGTTGCAAAAGTTTTTCAGCTATCTCATCCAAGGCCTGCTCCCAGGTGATGTCCTCAAAGCCTTGGTCTGTTCGCTTCAAGGGGTATTTCAACCTGTCGGGATGGTAAATACTCTCCAGGGCTGCTTCGCCTTTGGGACAGAGTTCGCCTTTATTTATCGGATGGGATTCAAGTCCCTTGATATCAACAGCCTGGCCGTCCTCGACTGTTACTCTACACCCACAACTATGAACGCACAGTGTGCAATCTGTTATGTATTCTTGTTTTTCTGACATGAATATCTCCTTTAT
>CAYUNZ010000172.1:0-2154 GCA_964446205.1 uncultured Desulfohalobiaceae bacterium
TTTATTAAAGAAGGCCTGTAAGGTGATGAGATTACAAACTCTAGGCCTGAAAAGGCAAGATAACATGAAAAGAATGTTGACCGTTATCCGTTTACCGTTGTGCCCGCCAGGGCATGAAGGGTAAAAGAACAAGCCCATCCTTTTCCATAGACTAAACCAATGCGCATAGGAGGTTTTATTCCGTGTCTGTACATCAACTTTCAAACTCTTTTTTACTTCTCTTATCCATAACTATCATCAGCTTTACCTTGAATCCTTATTTGAGTTATGGCCAAAATAAAACTCTAAACAGGACATCATCCAACAATCAAGATTTTGAAATTATTAAACAATACAAAAATGCCCCTCAGGACGTCAGAAAGAAAGGCAAGATTCCAGTAATGATTGTCTATGAGGATAAGGATAGCTTGGGTAGAAGACTGATCTTCACACTGCGGGAACGTTTTAATACCTCTGAGATATTTAGATTATCAGGCTATAATGAAAAAAAGATAAAAATCATTGTCTCAACTAAAGAGGAATTTCAGTCAAGACCAAATCTATGCTCTATCTATTCTATAGTCTGGAGTTTTTCTTATGAACAGGACCTACTTAGCAATTACCTGACTAACAAGGTCGGTATAATAAATAGTAAGTCATTAAAAGAATTGGCCGAATCTTTGGTAGCTCAAACTGACAAAATATATCTGCAATACAGCTATCTTTTTGAAGAACAGTCTCAATAAACCAAGCATCAATATCTTTTGCTAAAAAAGCAACTATGGGTCTGTAACTATTTTATCTCGAATAATAAATAATTATTCAGAGGGCAAGCTTAATAAGCCTCATTGCGAGGAGTCTGCGACGAAGCAATCTCTAAATCCTGCTGATTGACTCGTTAGCAGCTTATACCGTTCCACCTTCCTCCGGCCCTATAAGGCCTCGCAACAAAGACCGGTAGCTACAACCAATTATGATTTCTGACAAAGTTCCTGGGCTTTTTCTCTGAATTGTTGAGCCAAATCATGAAGGACATCTGCAGCAACACGAATGGCAGGACTGTTTTCTCCTTCCTTTAAGCGACGATGGACCCACTCGGCAATATAGAGAACTTCATGATTCTCTAAATCAATATTGTTCCCTTCTTGGCAAATTTTGCTGATCAATTCTTTACGTAAACTCTCCCTTTTTTGGATACTCTGTTTGTATTTTTGAGCCGCAACATTCTTGTGCATCCTGACTTGATCTATCTTCTCCTGAAATTGATTGACACTGATCTCTTTGCCCTTACTTTCTTTCTCTTGAAGTAATAACTCATACCTGTTTTTGGCTTGATTATAGAGATAATTGACATGAACTGCCTCCTGAACAGACTGTAAATATTCTTTAATCAATTGAGAAATTGTTTTTCTCTTATTTGCTATAACCTCAAAAATCTGGGCCACATCATGAAGATAGGCACTGTTTAACTTCAACATCTCTTTAATATGGTAACAGTCCAAACCTCTTTTCTCTTTCTTCCCGTCTTGTCCAATAAAAACTTTTTGAGTATTTTTAGCACAATCTATAATTTCCTTAATAAAGATCTCTTGATGTTCATCATAGACTTGTTGAAGTGTCTTTGGGTCCATAACATATTGCAATATTTCATCACGTGCCTTTTGCAAAGATTTGTTTGTGGGCCGCAAACCAGTTAGTTCTAAACCATACCGAGCATTTATCGATTTAAAATTGACCTTATTGATGCCCTGAGGACTTCGGTTATCAGCAGTTTTAGGGGGATAGTAATTGGAAACTACATACTTGGCCAAATCTTGAACAAAATAAGGGGTAACAATATATTCCTTGACCCAAGATGAAAAAGAACTATCCTTTGCGGCCATTTCTTGCTCATGGCTCTGTTTGGTTTCGTTGGCAAAACCTTTGTTGCCATCCGATCCTTTTTTTTGTACCTTATCACTTGTTTCATTGACAGATTCAAAGACCTTGGGTTGGGTAACCTTATCTTCAGAGACTGCATTGTCTTGCACTTTTTCTTGGCTTATCTCTTTTAGTTTGTTACTCTGCTGAAAAACATACCAAGCAACAAAGGCGGCAATAATCAAAACAATCCCTATGAGAAGAACTTGTACTTTCCTTTTACTCATAGACCCTTCCTTAAATTTCAGCTTTTAG
>CAYUNZ010000172.1:2254-6021 GCA_964446205.1 uncultured Desulfohalobiaceae bacterium
AAAAGGAATGGAGTTATTATTGCTGCTGATACGGTTGTTGTCTACCAAAAAAATATTTTGGGTAAACCCAAAAATAAACAAGAAGCCCTACAAACTTTGCAATTGCTTTCCGGAGTGAGCCATTTTGTAACTACTGGTTGTTTTGTTTATGACCTCTATACAGGCAGGCAAGTCAACTTTGCTATTTCTTCCAAGGTAGAACTGGCTTCCCAGCCGTTCTCTGTTTTAGAAGCATATATTGAAACCGGTGAACCATTAGATAAGGCTGGCAGTTATGCCATTCAAGGCATCGGGAGTTTCTTGGTTGAAAAGATCTCCGGATCATATACCAATGTAGTTGGATTGCCATTGAAAGAATTGGTTGCTGTTCTGATGGATCTAGAATCTATTGGCCTGTCGAACAAAAAGTGCTCTCTTGCAAACTGAAACCTTATGACCTTTGTAGCAAGGGGAATATATGACTTTTCCACAAATCCAGTCATTCCTGGCCATTTGCCAGACCCAATTATCTACCCTAGGACCCATTGGGCGTTATCTACCGGCATCAGGTACATGGGGGGCCTTGGCTGCAACTTTAGTAACTCCTGTTATAATATTTCCCTTATCCATTATTCCCAGAATCATATTGTTTATTATAGTTTTCGTCCTAGGTAGCTTTGCGGCCAAAAACACAGAACAATTGGAAATGATGAAAGATCCGGGAATTATCAATATCGATGAAGTCCTCGGTCAATGGATAACCTTCCTCCCTTTTACAGGTCTGTCTTGGCCCAAGCTCTTTCTGGGTTTTCTCCTTTTTCGCCTTTTTGATATTTTGAAACCTTGGCCAGTCAATATTTCGGAAAAATGGTTAAATAACGGTTGGAATGTCATGATAGATGATATCTTTGCTGCTATCTATGCTTCGGCCTGTCTGGCTATAGTGATCCTTATATATAAGGGGTAGGCTTCAAAGGGCTTATAGTGCTCAAGCATTATTTAGGAGTAGCTTTATGAAGTTGGCAAAGGATGGCACTATAAATACTCAAAACCAATTTGAGCAATTCCCAATGTGCCACCCTTGCCTCTTATTAGTTCAAGCATCTAATCCTCTAATAAACCCCCAAAAAGGGCAACACGTCCCTGTTATGACTACTTGACCAAGCATTTGCCTCATCTACTATTTGCCAAGACTGCCTTGAGCTTGTTTCAACAGATCCTGAGCTTCCTTGACCTGGGCCTTTCCATGGCCCTCCAATTGATCACTTAGATAGCTTGCCTTAAGGGATAGCTCCTCTAACATATTACCGTAAATGATATTTCTTGTCTGTTGAGGGAGTTTTTCCAACTCAGTCAATCTTTCTTCCATAGTAACTACTTGATCTTTCATGGAATACAATTCTGATACCTTATTATCAATATCAGCCATATTATACTGTAAACTAAAATAAAAGGTGACCATCAAAACTACAGCCAATATGGAGATCAATATGGCCACCTTGCCCATATCTTTTCTTACTTCCTGCAAGATTTGCTCAGGCATAGCACGTGCTTCTTTTTCATTGTTAGCTGTCTCTTCTGATTGCAATTGCAACATCTTGCCTCCTTGCCTAGCTGTCGACATCAATATACCTCCTTTCTCAAGTATTGGATTTTGAATCGAACAAAAAAACTTATAAGTACATCATGTTCAGCAATAATATACAAAAACAAAGCGACTTTAGCTGAGAAATTAATAAAGGGCAACCTCTTGAAGATTGGCCATTAATAGTCCTATAATTTAGTTTTTTAGACCTTGAACAGGGGCCGGAATTCGGCCGCCATGTTCAGTAAATCCTTTGGAAAAGCCGACATTACTTACTGGCATAATGGTCATTTTCCCCAAAAGGCCTCCAAACTCAACCTGCTCTCCTGCTTGTTTTCCGGGTACAGGAATGAGTCGGGTAGCGGTGGTTTTATTATTGACAACACCTATGGCCATCTCGTCAGCAATAATTGCCGCCAAGGTCTCGGATGGGGTATCTCCTGGAAGGGCAATCATATCCAAACCAACAGAGCAGACACTAGTCATTGCCTCCAGTTTCTCCAGGCTTAGATAACCGTTTTCAACAGCCTTGGCTATATTCAAGTCTTCACTAACCGGGATAAAGGCCCCGGATAAGCCGCCAACATGTGAACTAGCAAAAGCTCCCCCTTTCTTGACCGCATCATTTAATAAAGCCAGTAGGGCTGTAGATCCCGGAGCACCAATAGTTTCAAGCCCCAAACTGGAAAAGATCTCTCCTACACTGTCTCCAACATTTGGGGTGGGGGCTAGAGAAAGATCAACTATCCCAAAAGGTACCTCCAGCATATCTGCCACCTCTCTGCCTATAAGCTCTCCCACTCTGGTTACCTTATAGGCTGTCCGCTTGATGATCTCTGAAAGCCTACCCAATGATAAGTCCGGTTCATTCTCCAAGGCACGGTCAATTGCATTTTTGACCACCCCTGGACCACTGACCCCAACATTTATAACCGAATCAGGCTCGCCTGTGCCTAGATATGCACCGGCCATGAAAGGTATATCTTGAGGTATGTTGGAAAAGACACACAGTTTGGCACAGCTCAATCCGTCCTTATCAGAGGAAAGACCGGCTGTCTCTACAAGGATTTCTCCCATAAGAGACACAGCATCCATATTGATACCCGCCTGAGTCGAGGCCACATTGATGGAAGAACAAACCCGCTCAGTTTGTTGCAAGGCATATGGCACCGCCCGGATCAAGGACAGGTCTCCCCTGGCAATACCCTTTTCCACGAGGGCGGTGAAGCCACCGATAAAATCTATACCAACCTCACTGGCCGCCTTGTCCATGGTCTCAGCAATTTTAATAAATTCAGTAGAAGTGAACGAGCCACCGACAACGGAAAGAGGACTTACCGAAATCCGTTTGTTAACAATCGGAATACCATATTTCTCTCCGATCTTGTCACAGATAGAAACAAAATCAAATCCAGTAGTTATTATCTTATCATAGATCTTTCTTTGGAAACGCTCCAAATCATCACTGGCACAATCAAATAGACTGATGCCTAGGGTGACTGTGCGGACATCCAGGTTCTCATTCTTGACCATCCTCAAAGTTGACAGGAATTCCCTCTCTGAAAGCATTTCTTACCATCCTTTTTAATATCCGTTAAATTCGACAAATGTCTTCAAAGATCTTTTTGTGCTGAACACTGACCTCCACCTCATGCTGTTTTGCCTCAATTTTGAGTTCTTCTACAAATCTGGAGAGCGAAACCGAGTCAGGGATTTCAACTTCATAAATGGTTACCGATTGTTCGGGAAAAGTCAGGGACTTGTGTACAAATTTTAATTGAGTAATGTTGACATAAAAGTCGGTCATAATCTTGGTAAATGAAGCCACAAGACCTATCTTATCCGGACCGATGCAAATAACCACAAAAGATTGACCATCTCCCTTCATTATATCCTTTTGAAGATGAATTGTTTTAGCAAAGACATACAAGTCCTTTGGAGCCAAGCCTTCCTTCAATGTCTGGTTGAGACTCTCCAGTGTGAGATCAGAGGGCAAAGAAATCAAAAATATCCCTGCAAATTCCTCCTCAAGGACAGTTTGAGAAATATCTTCAATATTACAGCTTATACTAGAAAGCAAACTTGAGACCTCATAGACTATACCGGGACGATCAGTGCCCAATACGGTAACAGCTACTTTGTCCATAGAACATCTCCCTCAATCATAGGTGACAAGAATCAAAATTTGACACTGTCAAGAACT